>QMMZ01000033.1 GCA_003647525.1 Deltaproteobacteria bacterium
CTTAAATAACCTTTCAGATAATGACTGCCAGGCAATTCACAGGATGACAAATTCACTTATAAATAAAATTTTGCATGATCCGACTATTTTTTTAAAAAGCGATGGATGCTATGGAGACAGGTTTGCTTATATTGATTTAACCCGGAAACTTTTTAAACTAGATGACTGATACCTATGATTAGCGATTAGCTCTTATTATTTTGGTTACACTCTTATTATTTTGGGTGTTTACCAGATGGAGGATTAATTTGAAGAAAACAGCATTTCTTTTTCCCGGACAGGGTTCACAATCAGTTGGCATGGGTCTTGATTTTTATCAGGAATTTGACTTTGTAAGAGAACTGGTTGATATGGCGGAGGAAATTACCAGGATAAACATTTCGAGGCTCTGTTTCAAGGGCCCTATGGAAGACCTTACCATGACGGTTAATCTTCAGCCCGCAATAACTGCTGTAAATCTTGCATGTCTTGCAGTTTTAGAAAAAGAAGGCAAAGGCGCGGATATTTCAGCAGGACACAGCCTCGGAGAATATAGCGCATTAAGTGCATCAGGAGTTATTTCAAAAGAGGATACATTAAGGCTTGTATTTAAAAGAGGCGAGCTGATGCACAGGGAATCGACAAAGCATAACGGTGCTATGCATGCAATTATTGGACTTGCCATTGATAAAGTTCAGGGACTTGTTGATGAAGTTCAAGGTGACGGCGTTGTAGCAGTTGCAAATCATAATACTGAACATCAGATCGTTATAACCGGTGCCCCTGAGCAGGTTGAAAAAGTTTCGTCTCTTGCGGTTTTACAGGGGGCAAGAGCAGTACCTTTAAAAGTCAGCGGAGCATGGCATAGTGAATTTATAAAAGGGGCGGAGGATGAGTTTAGGGATTTTCTTGATACTGTTCCTTTTAGCACGCCGGAAAGAGCAATTATCCATAATATTACTGCCGATTTTGGGGGAAATCCTGATGAGATTAAGACTATTATGGCAAGGCAGTTATGCAGCCCTGTCAGATGGTATGACTCGATGCAAAGACTGATCGATGAAAAAGTGGAAATATTTGCTGAGGTCGGTCCGGGAAGGGTGCTTAAAGGTTTATTAAAGAAGATTCTTCCTGATGATTATCCCTGCCGCATTTATAATATCAACAGTTTAAAGAATATGGAAAAATTTCTCAAAGAAACTTGACGGTTTTAAAAATATTTATAAAACTTTAATCTTTACTTTAAAATTTAATTATGATAAACATATTTTTTTAAATTCTCAAATTAAATTTTTTATTTTCAAGGGTTTATCATGAAAAAGAAAGATGTTGAATATTTTAGAGAGCTATTGACCAATAGCTTGGAAGAGCTTTTGAGTAAGGCGGACGATACGGTTTCAGGAATGACTGATCCAAAAGAAAATTTTCCTGATCCAACAGATCGCGCTTCACTTGAATCGGACCGCAATTTTATGCTTAGAATCAGGGATAGAGAAAGCAAGCTTATAAAGAAGATTAAGAAAGCCCTTGAACGCATTGAAAACGGTACGTTTGGTGTTTGTGATAAATGCGGTGAAGATATTTCTATTAAGAGGCTTAAAGCCAGGCCGGTTACTACCCAATGCATAGAATGTAAAACAAAAGAGGAGGCTTTAGAAAAAGCTCTTGGATTGTAACAATAATGCAGGTATTGATCTTCATATCCACTCGACTGCATCTGACGGAACTTTATCTCCAGCCGAAATTCTTGCCTTAGCTCAGGATCTTAATTTAGCTGCAATAGCGATTACAGATCATGATACCATAAATGGTTCTAAAGAGGCGCTTGGCATTGGCGTTCCTCCTTCATTAAAGTTTTTAACCGGTGTTGAAATAAGTGCATCTCCGCCCCCATCTTTTCCATATTCAGGAAGTTTTCACATACTGGGATATTCTATCAAAATTGATGATCCTCTCTTGAATAAGACTCTTGCCACACTTCAAGAAGCCCGAAAAAACCGAAATCCTGGAATTATTGATCGTCTTAACAGTATGGGTGTTGCTATTTCAATGGATGAATTATTAAATGAGGTTGGCGGTGGTCAACTGGGGAGACCGCACATTGCAAGGCTTATGCTAAAAAAAGGTTATGTTGAATCAATTAAAGAGGCATTTGATAAATACCTTGGGAAAGGCAAGCCTGCATATGTTGATAAATATCGCCTTGACTGCTCCATGGCAATTGAAGTTATTCTTGGCGCAGGAGGTATACCTGTTATAGCGCATCCCTATCTTCTTAATCCAGGGAATATTGAAGATATAGAGGAGCTTGTTATAACTTTAAAAGCAATGGGTCTAATGGGAATTGAAGTTTATTATCCTGAACACAGTCAGGATAATATTTCAAAGTTAGAGGATATTGCAAATCGCCACGAATTATTAATGACAGGCGGTACTGACTTCCACGGTTCTTTGAAGCCGGAAATCAAAATGGGATCAGGGAGGGGAGATTTTTGTGTACCTTATATATTATATGAAAGGTTAATAGAAAGCATATAAATCAAATATGAAACAGACAGATCTTTCTATTTTTGAACAAAAAATTCTGTATAAATTTAATGAGATAAATATCCTTGAAGAGGCTCTCAGCCACAGTTCCTTTGTTAATGAGCAAGATGATGCAACCATAAAGGATAATGAGCGTTTTGAGTTTCTTGGAGATGCGGTATTAAACCTTGTTGTGGGGCATATTCTTATGCAGCGTTATCCCGAATTAAATGAGGGTGATCTTTCAAGAATGCGTGCAGGCCTTGTTAATGAGTCTCAGCTCGCAACTATAGCCCGCGCTATTGATTTGGGTTTTTTTTTAAGGCTTGGCAGGGGAGAAATTCAAACAAACGGCAGAGAAAAGAATTCCATACTGGCTGATACTTTTGAGGCGGTAATAGCGGCTGTATATATTGATGGCGGTTTTGATGAAGCATTTAAGATGATTGAAAACCATTTTTTCGATTTGCTTAATTCTATTGGTGCCTCGCTGGACAATCACGATTATAAGAGCCGGATTCAGGAGTTTGTTCAGGAAAATTATAAGATAATACCTCAATACAGAGTGCTTCAGGAAAGCGGTCCGGATCACGACAAGATTTTCAATGTCCAACTAGATGTGCGCGAAGTAAGAACGGAAGGAACCGGCAAAAGCAAAAAGATGGCGGAGCAGGATGCCGCCAGGAAGGCTCTTGAGATTCTGAAAAATAAAAACTTATGAGTAGTTGCGAGAAACCTTTTATTGTTCCGGTTTTTTTGCCCAATATAGGGTGTCCCCATAAATGTGTTTTTTGTAACCAATCTGCTATAACAGGAGTAAAACCAAAAACAACTTCTCCTGAAGAGATTGGATTACATATAAATCGGTTTCTAAATTATAAAGGGAGGAACAGAAGTTCAGTCCAAATCTCATTTTTTGGCGGTAATTTTCTTGGGCTCAAAATTGATTTCATAAAATCTTTACTTCGTGAGGCTACAAAATTTGTAATTGACGGAAGAGTTGACAGTATTAGATTTTCCACGCGTCCTGATACCATAGATTACGAACGACTGGATATTTTAAAGGAATTTCCTGTTGCCACGGTTGAAATCGGTGTCCAGTCCATGGATGATAAGGTGCTTTCTTTAGCTGAACGGGGGCATACATCTTCAGACACAGAAAAAGCAGCCAGTATCCTAAAAGAGAGAAATTATGAAATCGGCCTTCAGATGATGATCGGTCTGCCTGGTGATACCGGGACAGGAACTTTATATTCAGCAAAAAGGATTGCTGCACTTTCTCCTGATTTTGTCAGAATTTATCCTACCCTGGTGCTTAAAAACACCATTCTATCCAGATGGTATAAAAAAGGAAAATATACTCCCTTGTCTCTTGAAGAATGCATTACGCTTGTGAAAGATATTTATCTGATATTCAGAGAAAAGAAGATACAGGTGATCCGTATGGGCATTCAGGCATCTGAGCATTTTGAAAGGGAATCAACAATTCTGGCAGGTCCTTATCATCCGGCCTTCGGACATCTTGTTTATTCGGAGATATTTCTTGATATGGCCTCGTCTCTTATCGAGTCTGAGAAAATTGACTGCTGTGATTCAGTTGGAATAAAAGTTCATCCCAGGAGTGTCTCAAAGATGAGGGGAATAAAAAATTTTAATATAAAAACCCTTGAAAAAAGATTCAACATTAAATCAGTTGAGATTATACCTGATAGCTCTCTTGCAGAAGATGCGGTAACGGTTCACGCTTGATCAAAACACAAAAACAAGAGGTCTATAGGTATCCTCATATGAGGGTATCTATAGTTCAGGGCGTTGCGGGACGTCCATTGGAATATTACTTGATTGGTTCCAAGAGTTTTAATCCTTCTTCTATGGCTATCTTTCGCCCTCGCATAGCTGATTGGCTTATATAGACTTTCAGATAAATAATTTCACTGTGTTATCAGTCGTCGACGTATAACTAATACGCCTTCCTCCTTCTTGCCTTACTCACTGTAACGCCTGCGGGCAATTGAATATTTGCTGTCATAAAATTTCAGACGGTTCCCTTACATCCCTGATTTAAAAAAGTTCTCAGGTTCAGTGATTGAATCGGGCTTTGTTGTATATTCCGTTGGTAGAGTTCCCTCCTTGAAACATTCAAATATTGTCCTTTTAGATTCAGGAATAGGTAACAGTCCGGTTTCTGCATCGATTTTAGAAAAAACCACTCCTTCCGGTATATGGAAGACCCTTACAGGTTTATCAGCAAGTACAGACTTCATGAAACCAAGCCATATAGGGCTTGCGGCCCTGGAGCCGGTTTCACCTTTACCAAGGGAGTTTTCATCATCAAAGCCTACCCATGTTCCGGTAATGTAGCGGGGGGTGTATCCCACAAACCAGGCATCATGTAAATTGTTTGTTGTGCCTGTTTTGCCGGCAATCGGTCTGTTTAATTCCCGTACCCTCCGGCCTGTTCCATATTTTACCGCTCCTTCAAGCAGGCTGGTAATTATATAAGCTGTGCTCTGATCTATTACCTTTTTTCTTTTGATAGCTGCTTCCTCAAGCACATTGCCGTTTCGGTCAATTATTTGGGTTATAAAAACTGGTTCGATGAGGTAGCCGAGATTGGCGAAAACAGAATATGCTCTTACAATTTCTAACATAGACGTCCCGGAAGACCCGAGAGCTATTGAAAGATCCCTACTCAGATTTGAAGTAATGCCAAGTTTTCTGGCATAATCTATTACGTAATCAATACCAATGTCTTTTAAAATTTTGATAGTTACTACATTACGAGACTTTGCAATGGCATCGCGCAGAAGGGTAGGGCCGTGAAATTTCTCTTCGTAATTCCTGGGTTTCCATGTAAAATTATTTTCAGTATCCTCAAATACTATCGAAGAATCAATTATAACACTAGCAGGGGTATATCCTTTATCAATTGCAGCCGCATAAATTATAGGCTTAAAAGCAGAACCGGGCTGACGTCTCGATTGAATAGCCCTGTTGAACTGGCTTTTCCTGAAGTCTCTTCCTCCAACTACTACTTTTACATGGCCTGTTTCAGCCTCAATAGAAAGCAGTGCTGCCTGGACATTTGGCTCCTGTTCCAGTTCGAGTTCCCATAGATCCGAGTCTGTTATTTTATTATTAATTTTTACCAGTATAACATCGCCAATATCGAGGACTTCTCCAGGATGTTTTACTCTTGACTCGTAGTAGGGGACTTCGGGATCAGGCTTTCTCGCCCAGCGCATATTATTAATATTAATTATTCCCTGAGCATTTCCAATACGAACAATAGCGGTATCGTTAATATCATTAACCTCAATTACGACTCCATTAACTATCTTTCCTTTTTCAACAGGATTTTCTTCAAGGTCCTTCCGAAGTTCCTTTGAAAAAGCTTCGATTTCTTCTTCCGATAGATGTTTAAGGGGTCCCCGATAACCCTGGCGTTTGTCAAGAGCCTTTAAACCCCTTTCTATCTCTTTCCTTGCAGTCTTCTGCATTTCAATATTAACAGCGGTATAAATCTTGAGGCCTTCATTATATAAAGCCTCATGGCCGTATTTATTTTCAATATAACGCCTTATATGCTCTGTATAAAAGGGGACCTTTTCAATATACCAGTTGCGCCTCGGTTTTATATCCAGTTTAGTATTTATAGCTTCTGTTGCTTGAATATTTGTAATATAGCCTTCAACGATCATGCGGTTTAGAACGTATATCTGGCGTTGCTTTGCTTTTTCAGGACTTTTGAAAGGTGAATATCTGCTGGGGGCCTGGGGCAGCCCTGCTAAAATAGCGCATTCAGCAAGGTTCAGGTCTTTAGCGGATTTACCGAAATAATTTTCTGAAGCAGCTTCCACGCCATATGCGCCATGTCCAAGATATATTTGGTTCAAATATAGAAAGAGAATTTCTTCTTTGGTAAATTTCTTGTCTATGCGGTATGCAAGAATAGCCTCTTTTATTTTGCGGGTGTAACTTTTTTCAGGTGTGAGCAAGAAAGACTTGGTAACCTGCTGGGTAATAGTACTTCCGCCCTGAACTATGGCGCCAGCCTCGATATTTTTAAAATAAGCCCTCATAATGCTTAAAAAATCTATTCCTTTATGCTTAAAAAATCTTGCATCCTCAGCTGCAATAAAAGCGTCTATGAGCATTTTCGGCATTTCGGAAAGAGGTATAACAATTCTGCGTTCATTATAAAATTCAGCAATTTTTCTGTTATCATCCGAATAAACAGTTGTAATAATTGGAGGATGATAATCAGATAGAGAAGAAATTTTAGGAAGATCTCTGCTGAGGTAAAAATAAATCCCGCCGATGGTAATGGTACTCGATAATATTATTAATACGATTAGCCTGACAAACCAAAAGAATATATTTGTTATAAAAATTCCTTTATCTCGCATAGCTCGCTTTTTTAATATCTCAGATGTGCTTTTTTGTTTAACCATATTACAACATTCCGAATTTCATATAAAATTATAAACTATCAGATATCCAATCAGTTTTCAAGAATCTGTTAATATAAAAAAGAATTTGACTTTATTACATAATATAGTTAATTAATCAAGTTTTTAATCCACAGGTTTTTAGATAAATAATTTTACGAGGCTTATAGCCATGATCAAACTCGATTTTAATAAAATCAAAGGCCTTGTCCCCGCTATAGTCCAGGATTATAAAACAGGGGAAGTACTAATGCTGGCTTTTATGAATCAAGAAGCCTGGAAGACAACCCTTTCAACAGGCAAGGCCACATTTTACAGCCGTACAAGGAAGGAACTCTGGATAAAGGGAAAAACTTCAGGAAATATGCAGATAGTTAAAGAAATAAGAATAGATTGTGATGATGATACGGTTCTTTTTAAGGTTGAACAGGTTGGAGGTGCTGCCTGTCATACGGGTCATAAAAGCTGTTTTTATAAAAGAGTTGAAGCAGATGGATCAATAAAAATTATTGGAAAGCCTTTGTTTGATCCTGAAGAGGTATATAAGAAATGAGTAGAAAATTAAAACTGGGCATTCCCAAGGGCAGCCTGCAAAATGCTACAATAGCACTTTTCAAGAGGTCAGGGTGGAAGATAAATATTAATGGAAGAAGCTATTTTCCTGAAATTAACGATGACTCAATTGAATGTGCGATTTGCAGGGCTCAGGAGATGTCGCGTTATGTAGAAAGCGGAACTCTTGATGCAGGACTGACCGGAAAGGACTGGATTGCTGAAAACAGCTCTGATGTTCGTGTTGTTGCTGACCTTGTTTACTCCAAGGTAAGTTCGCGTCCTGCGAGATGGGTACTGGCTGTTCCATATGACTCGCCGATTAATAATCCTGAAGATCTTCAGGGGAAAAAAGTGGCAACAGAGCTGGTTGAATTTACTAAAAGATACTTTGCTGAAAAGGATATTGATGTCGCAATTGAATTTTCATGGGGTGCAACCGAGGCAAAGGTTGTTTCCGGGCTTGTAGATGCTATTGTTGAGGTTACTGAGACCGAAAGCACAATAAAGGCGCATGGGCTCCGTATTATAAGGGAACTGATGCAGACCAATACTCAGCTTATCGCGAATCACAATGCATGGGAGGATACTTTTAAAAAAGAAAAGATAGAACAGATAGCTCTTTTACTCAAAGGAGCTCTTTTAGGTGAAAAACTGGTTGGGCTTAAAATGAATGTGCCTGAATCAAAAATTAAAAATATTGTATCTCTGCTCCCAAGCCTGAATGCCCCAACAGTATCACCACTTTATCAGTCGAAATGGTTTTCAGTAGAAACAGTCGTAGACTCCGATGTTGTCAGGGAGTTAATCCCCAACCTCCTTAAAAATGGCGCTGAAGGTATAATTGAGTATCCGCTTAATAAGGTAGTATAGACCGTAAACGACCACATTAAATATTAAATGAAAATAAAATCCGCTGAATTTATTACAAGCGCTGTTAAGCCGTCTCAGTATCCTCCGGCAGTCCTGCCTGAAATAGCTTTTGCAGGACGTTCCAATGTGGGTAAATCTTCTCTTATTAATACCCTGTTAAACAGAAAGCGCCTGGTTAAGACAAGTTCAAAACCAGGGCATACCCAGCTTATCAACTTTTTTCTTGTAAATGAGAAATTTTCGTTTGTAGATCTTCCCGGATACGGATACGCAAAGGTTCCAGCGTCTATACAGAAAAACTGGGGGCCCATGATTGAGATATATCTTGCTTATAGAAAAACTTTAAAGGGGATTGTATTAATTATGGATATACGGCGTATACCCGGTAAGTATGAATTAGACATTATGGACTGGCTTTTTCATTATGATATTCCGGCTGTTCTTATAATGACGAAGGCTGACAAGCTGTCAAAAACAAAACAGATCAAGCAGCATTTTTTAATATCCAAAGCCCTGTCTGTTGATAAAAATGGCTTGATACTGTTTTCCGCAAAATCACGTCAGGGAAAAGACAACGTGTGGGATGCTGTAGAAAAATTATTAATCTTTTAGGTTGCAGGAAGACTTTTGAAGAAAACAAATAACAGGCCTGCTGACTTTAAATCAGGATTTGTAACCATTGCCGGTGCTCCCAATGTCGGAAAATCCACTCTTTTAAACAGGATGATCGGCGAAAAAATTTCAATTACTTCCAAAAAGCCACAGACCACACGCAATCGTATAATCGGGATAGTTCACAGACCTTTCTCTCAGATAGTTTTTGTTGATACACCAGGAGTACACAGAGCAAAAGGCGCTTTAAATGTCAGAATAGTTGATGTCGCGCTTTCAGCCCTGGCTGATGTTGATCTGATTTTAGTTGTTTTGGACGTGACAAATCCTGATCCTGAGTCTGAAAAGATTCTGATAAAACGACTTGGAAAACAGAAAAGACCGGTTATTCTTGTCCTTAACAAGATAGATCTAATAAAAAAACCTGAACTTCTTATCATCATAGATAAATGGGTAAAGGCTTACCCTTTTGAGGCTGTTATACCCGTTTCTGCAAAACATGGAACTCAGGTGGAAGAGCTTGTCAAGGCGATGGAACGTATTCTTCCGAATGGGCTCCCATTCTTTCCTGAAGATGCTGTAACTGATATGCCGGAACGTTTTATTGCTGCCGAAATGGTTCGTGAAAAGGTTTTTCGTTTAACCGGTGAGGAAGTGCCATACTCAATAGCTGTGACTATTGATTCTTTTTATGAAGACGCAAAAGGTCCTCTTGTTAAAATATATGCAACCATACATGTTGAGCGTGATTCCCAGAAAGGCATAATAATAGGAAAAGGCGGGAGCAAGCTTAAAAAAATAGGCGAGGAGGCTCGCATGGAAATCCAGAGGATGGTCGGCTCGAAGGTTTTTTTAAAGCTTTTCGTGAGGGTGCAGAAAAACTGGAGCAAAGACACTAAGGCTTTGAGAAGATTTGGTTACTGATGATTGTTTC
>QMMZ01000034.1 GCA_003647525.1 Deltaproteobacteria bacterium
CACAATTTTTACTGCTATTGAAGCCGAACTCTTTTCCCGCATTGATCAGTTAATGGGTCTCTTCCCCAATGTTATTTGTTATGATACAACGAATTTTTTCACCTATATTGAAGAACCTAAACGTAGGGGGTTCGGTGTCGCGTCTTGATTAGCGCATTAGCTGACATCTGTTTACGCAGATACATTGAAAAAACATGTCAAGGCCATGGAGAAATGAGTTTAAAGATACAGTTCCCGGTTCCAAATCTTCTGGAGCTTTCTGAAAACGACATAAACCCGATCTCAACCTTTAAGGCCAAAGAATTCCAAAAACAATACGGCAAGGAAACCGTCAACCTCTGAAAACACGTAGAAAAGACTGAAGGTATCTGCACTTTCGATGATGCCGTCCGTGACATTTTGCTGCACCTGCGCGAACTCCACAAACAAAAAGATGGACGAAACGCCTTTTTTAGAGCCTATACAAAATGGCAGGAACCAGGCTGGGAAGATAAGAAAAACCCAAGGTCGATGGCTGAGAATTTTGTTCGAGATCTGATTACCTTTTTCCCTAATCCTGATTTTTATCAGTCTTGAAAAGTTCCGGGCTGCCTGGAAATGTAAAGGTCTTGTTTTTTGGGCACGGATGACACAATCTCGCTTTAAGGTATTTTTTCTTCCTGAATTAGGGGTGGGTCAGGCTATCATAATTGGGTATATTAGGTTGATTTGGTTATTGACAGGATAGCATGAAATGCGTTAAATGTATTTTACGATATTTTAGTTATTAGCAAAATCGACTTTACGGAATTGTTTAAAAATAACAACTATAATTTTTACGACTAAATTTTATGATTGATTTAAGTCCATTTCTAAGTATTCAGGAAGCCCTCCTTAAACAGGTCCCGAGGGAAAATCATCGTTCTCTTTACGGGCGAATTAACTGGAAAAATCGCCTTATTGGAATCATTGGCGGTCGCGGGACAGGGAAGACCACGCTGTTGCTTCAGCATTTAGCCGAAAAAAGTTCATATTCATCAAAATATCTTTATATTTCAGCAGACAACATTCGGGTTGAGGCCATCGGCATTTATGAGATCGCGTCACAATTTTTTCGGATGGGCGGCGAGGTCATTATCATTGATGAAATCCACAAATACGCCAGATGGCCGCAGGAAACAAAAAATCTTTATGATTCATTTCCATCAGCAAAAATCCTTTTTTCAGGCAGTTCTACCCTCGGACTGCAACTTGGAAAGGCCGACTTGTCGCGGCGCGCTGTTTTCTATACTTTGCCGGGTCTTTCTTTTCGAGAATACCTGCTATTAGCCAGGAATGTTAAACTCCCCGCTATTACACTTGCCTGTCTATTAAAGGAACATGCACGATTGACATCAGAAGTTCTGGTTGGGGGACCTGTGTTGGGACTTTTTCGAGATTACCTTGAACATGGCGTTTATCCTTTTTTTATGGAAGGAATAGAAGAATATCTTGCAAAACTAAGAAGCATTATTGAAAAAACACTTTACGAAGACATTGTCTCTACATCCAGCATTAAATCTTCTAATGTTCCGATGCTAAAACGGATTCTCTGGATGGTCGCTACCTCTCAATCATTTGAACCAAATCTTGTGCGTATTTCCAATAACCTGGGAGTTTCAAAGCCAACTCTTTATGGGTACCTTGACTATCTGGAGCGGGCAGGTCTCTTATCGGGTGTTATGCCGGAGGGAACCGGCTTAAAACTCGTTCGTAAACCCGTTAAAATTTATATTGAAAATACAAACTTGCTCAGAGCAATCGCAGGGGAATTGACCAGGGAAGACCCTGTAGGAACGGTGCGTGAAACATTTATTCAGCATCAGTTGATAAGTGCGGGCCTGCAAGTGCGCATTCCGAGTCAAGGCGATTTTCTGGTAGAGGATAAGTATCTACTTGAAGTAGGCGGCAGTCGTAAGGGAAAAAAACAGATAGCAGGAAAAGAAAATGCCTACGTTGTAAAAGACGATATCGACATGGGTTTTGGTAATATCATCCCCATGTGGTTGTTTGGTTTTTTATACTAGTTCGGAAGAGCAATTTTCCCGGCAATATAAACTCAAAAGCCTGGGGGGAGAAAAAAGGGGTTGAATTTCGGCGTTTCTTTTTTCATTTGTTTGTAAGGCAGAATGGGACATCCTGTTTAACTTGTAATTTGATTCACACATGTGAATGATATGAAAAAAATATTTTTTTAACAGAGCCTCCGATAGTCCCTACAAAACAATGCGGGTCAATAATTCCAACAAGTTGCATATAATGTCTTCTGGCAGCACATAGCAAAAAACCAGGTGTTTACAAAGTAAAACAGGGCAGTATTCCCAAACCTGCACTGCTTTGTAGGGACTATCTGACATTCTGCACCTGCGCGAACTCCACAAACAAATAGACGAAACGGTTCTAAAAGCTAACGGCTGGGAGGATATAGAGCTATCTCATGATTTTTACGAAACCATAATCTTTATCGACAAATAGCGCAAAATCTGTAATTGTCGTTGAACTTCAATTTAGGCTCAATTATAATTGTCGCTCATATTGCGCAGAACGTAAGCCAGGATTCCACCATGCCTGTAGTAACTGAGTTCTATTGGAGAATCAATTCTTGCAATAACCTGGAATTCAGTTTTTTTGCCGTCTTTTCCTTGAGCAAAAACAGTAAGTTCTTTCAAAGGTTCAAGCTTATTTTCTATTCCAGCTACTTCATAAAGCTCTGTCCCATCCAGACCCAGGGATTTATGGTTTTCACCTTGTTTAAACTGAAGAGGCAATATTCCCATGCATATCAAATTGCTTCTGTGTATACGTTCCAAACTTTCAGCAATTACTGCCTTAATACCCATGAGATATGTTCCCTTGGCGGCCCAGTCGCGTGAACTGCCGGTACCGTAATTTTTACCTGCAATTACAAGCAATGGCGTATCTTCTTTTTTGTATCGCATTGCCGCTTCATATATTGTCATTTTTTGACCATCTGGTAAAAAAACCGTCCAGCCCCCGTCAATGCCTGGTACAAGCTTATTTTTTAAGCGGATGTTTCCAAATGTTCCTCTTAGCATTACTTCATGATTCCCGCGGCGCGAACCAAACGAATTAAATTCAGAAGGACTTAAACCCTGGTCGATAAGATAGGCCCCTGCCGGACTGTCAACCGGGATTGCGCCTGCAGGTGATATGTGATCGGTTGTTATACTGTCGCCTAACAATGCCAGAATCCTGGCTCCTTTTATATCCTGAAGTTCAGGAATTGTTTTGTTTATGTCTTTTAAAAAAGGGGGTTCTTTGATGTATGTGGATTTTGAGTCCCAATTAAAGAGCATTCCTTCAGGAACGGGAAGTGTTTTCCATTGATTTGATCCTTCAAAAGCATTTTCATAAGCTTTTTTATACATTTCAGGGCGTACAACTCTTTTTACAGTATTTTTGATTTCTTCCGTTGATGGCCAGATTTCACGAAGATATACGGGCCGGTTGTTATTATCAAATGCAATTGGTTCCTTGTCAAAATCAATGATAACCTTTCCGGAAATAGCAAAAGCAATGACTAATGCCGGTGAAGCAAGGAAATTTGCTCTGGTAAGAGGAGAAATTCTTCCTTCAAAATTACGGTTGCCGCTGACAACAGAAGCTGCCACAAGGTCATGGTCTTTTACTGCATCAGCCACAGCCTTTGGCAGAGGGCCGCTGTTTCCAATGCAGGTAGTACATCCATATGCCACAAGATGAAACTTTAAAGCCTCAAGATACGGCATAAGCTCCGCTGCTTTTAGATAATTGATTGCAGCTTTTGATCCTGGAGCAAAGCTGGTTTTGACCCATGGTTTTACTGATAGTCCGCGTTCAACGGCTTTTTTGGCCAGCAGTCCGGCGCCGATCAGGACATTTGGATTTGATGTATTGGTACAGCTTGTGATTGATGCAATTACAACTGATCCGTGGTTGAGCTTAAATTTTTCGCCATGCATATCTACATCAATTTCATTTTTTATACTGACTTCTGTAGATAATCCGTCAGTTGAAGATGCCTCCTTAAAATCATTTAAAAAAGTTTTTTTAATTTTAGAGAGAGGAATTCTTTCTTGTGGACGTCTTGGGCCTGCCATGCTCGGCTCTATGTCGCTCATGTCGAGTTTGATTGTATCGTTAAAAAGCGGATCTTCCGTTGTTTTTGTTCTGAAAAGCCCCTGTTCTTTACAATAGCTTTCTATCAGAGCAATAAGATTTTCAGAGCGACCGGTTAATCGAAGGTACTTTATTGTTTCATCATCCACAGGGAAAAAACCCATTGTTGCACCGTATTCAGGAGCCATGTTTGCTATAGTAGCACGATCTTCCAGGCTTAATGTATTAACGCCGGGTCCAAAGAATTCGACAAATTTTCCAACCACTCCTTTTTTTCGCAGCAATTCGGTAATGGTGAGTACCAGATCTGTGGCTGTTGTTCCTTCAGGAAGTTCGCCGGTTAATTGAAAACCTGTCACTTGTGGAGTAAGCAGGTAATATGGACTGCCCAGCATAACAGCTTCGGCCTCTATACCTCCGACGCCCCAGCCGAGTACACCGATTCCATTGATCATGGTTGTATGTGAATCAAGGCCGACAAGGGTGTCAGGGAAAGCCATCCTCTGGCTGCCATTATTTTTGATAAATATAACTCTTGCAAGATATTCCAGGTTTACCTGATGTATTATACCTGTGGCCGGAGGTACGACGCTTAAATTTTCGAAATTTTTCTGGCCCCATCTCAAAAAGGTGTATCGCTCAAAATTGCGTTTGAATTCTTTTTCAACATTATATTCAAAAGATTCTTTGGACCCAAAAGAATCAACCTGAACCGAGTGGTCTATGACCAGCTCAACAGGAATATGAGGATTTATTTTTATTGGATTTATCTGCAAACGTTTTGCTGCTTCGCGCATACCGGCCATATCCACCAGGGAAGGAACTCCGGTAAAATCCTGCAGCAGTATGCGGGCAGGCATAAAAGGCACTTCATGATATACAGGGGCATCAGCATTCCATCCTGCTATATTTTCTATGTCGCTTTTTTTTATAATAATTCCGTCTTCATTTCTAACAAGGTTTTCAAGAAGGATTTTTATGCTAAAGGGCAATCGGTCAATTCCGTTAAAACCGGAATCTGCCAGTTTGCTGAGGCTAAAATATCTAACAGGCCCAACAGCAGTATCTAAAGTTGATCTTGCTTCAAAAGTGTTCTTAAAAACAGCCATATGACCTCCGAACTCTGCTAATTTATTTTTGACAAAAAAGACTCTAAAAACATAAAAAAATTAACTTTACAACCTTTTGCTTTAGATTTAGTAATTGATTATCATTTTTTTATTCTTGACAATATTTTGTAATTTGTTTATAAGATAAAAATTAAAAGGTTGGTACATAAGCCTTACTACTTTTTTTTATTATTAATTTGTTTGAATGATATCAAGTTGCTGTAGGTGTCATTTTTTTTATAACTGCAATTTTAGGAGTGTGTCTGATATATGAGGCTGAACGATTTATTAGAGCGAAACAAAGATGCTATTGTAAAAAAATGGCTGGCTTCAGTTATTGATATCTATCCTGCTGACACCTCCAAATTTATGAAGAGGCAGAAAGATCCTTTTGCTAATCCAGTCGGCAACACCCTTTCTGTAAATTTAGGGCCGCTTTTCGATGAACTCCTTAATGAAATGGATTATGAAACCATAACATCTCATCTTAATCCTATTTTAAGGGTCAGGGCTGTACAGCCCATCCTTTCCACTTCACAATCAACCGGTTTTATCTTTTTGTTAAAAAAAGTTATAAGAGAGAGTTTGAAGAAAGAATTTTCGGATAAAGATATTTTAAAAGAGTTATTCTATTTTGAATCAAAGATAGATGAATTGACCTTGATTGCCTTTGATGTTTATCTGAAATGCAGAGAGAAAGTTTATGAGATAAAGGCAAACGAGGAGAGAAACAGAAGCTTTCGCGCATTTGAGAGGGCGGGTTTGCTAACTGAGATTCCGGCAGATGGACCGAGTCTCTGAAGATTCAAATATTACTATGGAGGCTTCAGGCAGCAAGTAAAAGGTTGCTGTAGAGCCATAAAGCGAGGTAATGTTAATGAATGAAAAGTATTTGTATTCCCTTATGGCAGTTATTGCTCTTTTTCTGGTTGCCTATGCGGGCGTTGAAGCAGTAGGGCTTCAGTGGCTATTTGGGATCATTATTCCCTATCTGGCCTTGATTACATTTATTGTGGGATTTGTGATGCGAGTCAATGACTGGGCGCGTTCTCCGGTTCCATTTGCTATTCCCACAACATGCGGTCAGCAAGAATCACTTCCATGGATCAAACCCAGCAAGATTGATAATCCATTTTCAACAGGTGGTGTTATTATAAGGATGATCCTGGAAATATTGTTATTCCGTTCTTTATTCAGGAATACAACATGCAAAATAAACGAGGGACCAAGAATTTCTTATGTATGGGAAAAGTGGCTGTGGTTGTTTTCGCTGGCTTTTCACTATTCTTTTCTTGTAGTGCTGGTGAGACATCTGCGTTTTTTTCTTGAGCACGTTCCTGTGTGTTTTAAAGTTCTTGATAAGGTTGACGGGTTTCTCCAGATCGGACTGCCTGGTGTCATGCTTTCCGGTGTGGTTCTTCTGGCGGCGGCAATGTTTTTGCTTCTCAGGAGAATATTAAATTCGCAAGTAAGATATTTTTCACTTGCCGCAGACTTTTTCCCCTTATTTCTCATTATCGGTATTGCCGTATCCGGAATTATGATGCGATATTTTACAAAGGTAGATATTGTTGGTGTTAAAGAGCTGACAATGGGCCTGGTAACGTTTCATCCCCATATTCCAGATGGTAGTATTGGTGCTATTTTTTATGTTCATGTATTTTTTGTCAGTGTTCTGCTGGCGTATTTTCCTTTCAGTAAACTAATGCATTTAGGTGGAGTATTCCTGAGTCCGACGAGAAATCTTCGTTGTAACACCAGGGCTCATAGGCACATAAATCCTTGGAATCCAAAAGTTAAGGTTCATACATATGCAGAGTATGAAGATGATTTTAGGGAAAAAATGATAGGAGCTGGACTCCCAGTGGAAAAGGAGTTGTAATGGCAGATTTAAAACCAGATGAACTAATTGCAAGGACAAATTTTACTCCGCCCAGAACCGGGTGGATGGACACCCCCACTGTAATTAGAGAGGGGATGTTTTGCTATGCTGCTAAACCTAAGAGCGTTGCAACCCTTGACCTTCCATATCCAAGAGAATGGAACCCGCTTGATGATGACTGGAAACTTCCCGAAAATTGGAAAGAAATCATTATAGAGGGGATGAAGGACAGGCTGGAAAGGTTTAGAACATTTAAAATTTTTATGGACATCTGTGTGCGTTGCGGTGCATGCGCTGACAAATGTCATTTTTTTATCGGAACAGGCGATCCAAAAAATATGCCTGTTGTTCGAGCAGAGCTTCTCAGGTCGATATACAGAAACGAATTTACCAAGGCCGGAAAGATACTCGGGAAAATTGCCGGCGCAAGGGAGCTTACTCTGGATGTGCTGAAAGAGTGGTGGTATTATTTCTTTCAGTGCAGTGAATGCAGGCGATGTTCGGTATTCTGCCCCTATGGTATTGATACGGCAGAAATTACAATGATGGGCAGAGAATTGCTTAATCTCCTGGGCTTGAACATAGACTGGATCGCAACCCCTGTAGCAAATTGTTACATGACAGGAAACCATATGGGAATCCAGCCGCAAGCATTTGTAGATATGCTGGATTTTTTTGCTGATGAAATTGAAGACACAACCGGCGTAAGGGTTCACCCGACATACAACAAGAAAGGTGCGGATATCCTGTTTACAACCCCTTCCGGCGATGTATTCGGCGATCCAGGCACATATACTGCTATGGGGTATATGATACTTTTCCATTACCTAAAGGAGAGATACGGGCTTGATGTTACATGGAGTACGTTTAATTCAGAGGGTGGAAATTTTGGCCTTTTTACCTCGAACGAGGTAATGAAAAGGTTGAATATAAAAATGTATGCCGAGGCAAAAAGGCTTGGTGTTAAATGGATACTTGGCGGTGAATGCGGTCACATGTGGCGGGCAATAAACCAGTATATGGATACCATGAATGGTCCTGCTGATTTTCTTGAAGAACCGGTTAATCCAATAACCGGCACTAAGTTTGAAAATGCAAAATCCACAAAGATGGTACATATAGTTGAATTTACTGCCGACCTGATCAAACACAACAAGCTGGAACTTGATCCCAGCCGAAATGATAATTTAAAGGTCACGTTTCATGATTCGTGCAATCCGGCCAGGGGTATGGGAATGTTTGATGAGCCCCGGTATGTAATCAAAAAGGTATGTAAGCATTTTTATGATATGCCGAGGAATTGTATTCGGGAACAGACCTTTTGTTGCGGCAGTGGATCAGGACTTAATGCAAGTGAGGATATGGAGCTGAGATTATCAGGTGGATTGCCCAGAGCAAACGCAGTGAAATATGTTCAAGAAAAACACGGAGTTAATATGCTGGCCTGTATTTGTGCTATTGACAGGGCAGTTCTTCCACCGCTAATGGGGTACTGGGTTCCTGAAGTAGATGTTACAGGCATTCACGAGTTGGTAACGAATGCCTTGGTTATACCCGGTGAAAAGGAAAAAACAGTGAACTTGCGTGGAGAAGATATTCTTAATAAGGATGAGGTTGGTCCTGAAGAATATTATACACGCCCTGATTTTTCCGGCCGGTAGTGGGGGGAATTGATTTTGAGTAATGTAAGTAATAGGAGATGAAACCTATGTATGATAAAAACAAGATAGTTACCGGCTTGGTTATTTTTGTTGCAATTGTAACATTTCCTTTTTGGTATAATTTAGGAAAAGCATCCTCAGTACCTGAGCCAAAGCTGTCTGAAAAGGCGAAAGCTGCAAAAGAATGTGTTGTGCCTAAAGCGGATATGAAGCAAGAGCATATGCAGATTCTTGACCTGTGGAGAGATACAGTAGTGCGGGATGCCAACAGGGTTTACAAAACCGGCAAAGGTAAGACATTTAACATGAGTCTTTCCACTGGCGAAGAGTCATGCATGGGATGTCATGAGGATAAGGCTGAATTTTGTGATAAATGCCATAATTATGCTTCGGTAGACCCTTACTGCTGGGATTGTCACATAGCGCCGAAGGAGAAGAAGCCGGAGGAGAATAAGTAATGGGAAACAGCAGAAGAAGCTTCTTGAAAGTAGCTGGAATAACAGCTTTAGGGATAGGGACAAAGCCGGTTCTTGATGTTTTAGCTTCATCAGAAGGACACGGAGCAGAACCCAAACCGGAAGTCTCTAAAAATGAAAAGGCCCTTACAGCCAAGAGATGGGGTATGGTAATAGACACCAGGAAATTTCATTCGGCAGAGGATCTTGACCCGATCATTGAAGCCTGTCATAAGATCCATAATGTTCCAGAACTTACAGAGCCAAGACATAAGATTATGTGGATCTGGGAGGATGAGTATAAACATGTCTTTACTCACAGGGAACATGATTTAATTAATGACAGAATTAAAGATCTGCCGTTCCTGGTATTATGCAATCACTGTGAAAAACCGGCATGTGTCAGAGCCTGTCCTACAAAAGCAACATTTAAAAGGGATGACGGAATTGTTTTGATGGACTTTCACAGGTGTATTGGGTGCAGATTCTGCATGGCGGCATGTCCTTATGGATCAAGAAGTTTTAACTTCAGAGATCCGCGTCCTTTCATCAAAGAGGAAAACAAGGAATTCCCCACAAGGATGAAAGGTGTTGTGGAAAAGTGCAATTTTTGTGC
>QMMZ01000035.1 GCA_003647525.1 Deltaproteobacteria bacterium
AAGTTTACAATTATCACATATAAGCCCGTCATTTGTATCGTTAATATATATATCGCCTTTACACTTTGGACATGCAAGTATATTAAGAAGCTCTTTACTTAACGCCATGATTGCTTTCCTTATATTTATATAGACTTTCAGATAAATAATTTCACTATGTTATCAGTCGTCGACGTATAACCAATACGCCTTCCTCCTTCTGGCCTTGTGAAATTAATTATCTGAAAGTCTATAGTTGGTGCTGATAAAACAAATATGCTCTGTTCTCATTAATAGAATTTTTTATAACAGATAATAAAAAGTTTGCCAAGCAGGTTATATAATCAATTTTTTTCCTGAAGAATTTTGCTTACAGTCTTTATATCTTCCGGACGGTCAACACCTATACTTATATAATTTGTTGTTACAACATGAATAGGAATTCCGTTTTCAAGCAGACGTAGCTGTTCTAGTTTTTCAATGGTCTCAAGACGACTTGGGCCAAGAATAACAAATTGTCTTAAAATCCTCATGCGGAAGGCATACAAACCGATGTGACCATACAGCTCGCCTTCCTTGCCATCGCGGCTTGCAGGCACAGGCGAGCGTGAAAAATATAGAGCCTTATGATCTTTAGCAAAAACTACCTTGACAAAATCGGGATTTTCAGCTTCCTTTGGACTAATTTTTCTTGCAAGAGTTGTCACATTTATATCATCTGATTCAAAGGGTTGAACAAGCTCGCTAAGCATAGCAGGGTCAAACGTGGGTTCGTCTCCCTGTATGTTAACAACAACCGCATCTTCTGGTACGCCTATTATTTCCGCTGCTTCCAGTACGCGGTCGGTTCCGCTTATGTGGTCATTGCGTGTCATAATTACAGGCACGTTCAGTTCTTTTGCATTCGAGGCTATCCGGTCATCATCTGTTGCTATCACGACTTGAGACAGCTCTGGACATTTTCTGGCACGCTCATAAACATGCCAGAACATTGGTTTCGCAAGTATCATGGCCAGCGGTTTTCCATTAAAGCGCTTAGAAGCATAACGTGCAGGGATTATGCCATAAAATTTTGGGAGGTTATTCATTTTAGGTTAAATATCTTTTGAATTATAGAATTTCTCTTATAATGCTACATGTTTGGGCTGTACCACCCTGGCGGTTTTTTAGATACATGAGAGCTTTGTTAATCACATCTTCATGTGAAGGCGGCTCCTTTGTATTTTCTATCAGAATATCAGCAATCTGCTTCCAGTTCAAAGCAATACGTACAAGGCCCTGTTTTACTATTTCGTTTCCTATCCAGTAAAAGTTATTCCAGTAGGGGCCTATAACGGGAATAACTCCGCCAGTTAAAGCTTCCAGAAAATTTTGTCCACCTAAAGGCGCAAGACTTCCGCCCACAAAAGCGGCATTTGAATGCCTGTATGCAAAATTCAGCTCACCAAACGTATCCCATAAAATGATTGCGTCAGAAGGAACAAGAGTTTTTGCATTTGATCGCAATATAAAGGGTATTGACAGGCGGCTCAAGGTATTTTCCCAGTGTTTTATCCTTTGCAGATGTCTTGGAAACAAACCAATAACTGTATTGGGTTGCCTGCGCCGTATATCAAGGATAATCTTTTCAACTTTTGCTTCCTCTTCGCATCCTACAGATCCAAGAATTATTAAGTATGTGTCAGGAGCGATAATTTTTTCAATGGGGTCTGCTTTCTGTGGCAAGTTTTCTGTATACCCTAAACGGTCGAATTTTATATTTGGCATAACATTTACGTTTTTAGGACCAAATAATTTGGCAAATCGACCTGCATCATCTTCAGATATGGCAAAAATTTTATCTGGCCTTAGAGCGCGCCACAATGAAGGCCAGACAAGATACCTCTTTAAACTTTTTTCGGTTATTCTTCCATTTATAACAATTGTTGTGCAAGCATATTTTTTTAATGTGCAGAGAAGACCCGGCCACATTTCAGATTCCAGAAGAACCATTATTTTAGGGCGGACCTGGTTTGCAGCTTTTTTCATAATGGACGGTTTGTCAAAAGGGAAGTACGCTGCAGATACATTTATTCCTCTGTGTTCCTTGAGAATATCTATAATTGATCGTTCGAGGATTTCTAAGCCCTGTTTAGTGTTGGTAGTTACTAAAATCCTGGTTGGAAATTCCGGCTTTAACTTTTTTATTAGTTCAACGGCCAGATATGATTCACCAACTGAAGCAGCCTGAATCCACAGTTCCGCTTTTGGTAACTTTTTTTTAAGTATCCTCTGCTCATATCCGTCAGCAAGACGTTTGTTTAATCTAAGTACCGGTATAACTATTTTCCAGACTAAATCATAAACTCGTAAAAAAAATTTTATTGCTGATTTGTGAGAAATGGGTTTTTCTCCTGTTTAAAAAATTTGACTCTCAAAATATAAAACAAATATCATAATGTCAATGCCGCCTGGAAAGGACTCAAAGAAGATTGACATGCAGTATTGAAATTAATAGTGTATCGGCAAAACAAAATCACCTTGAATCCCCCTTCAAAATGGGACATTAAAGGGACAGCCCTAAGTTAATGACATTGATCATCAAAGGCTATAATGAAAGTTGCACTTGTATGTAAAAAATATTCTCTGCAAGAGGGTGGACTTGAAAGATATACATATTTTTTAAGCCGCGAATTGATTCGCGCGGGCCACGAGGTCCATATCTTTGCCAATAGTTGGCAGGAGGAACCAGGTGTCATTATTCATCGTGTGCCGTTGGTTCGCCTATCTTCTCCCGCCAAGAATCTCTCCTTTGCCTTTTTTGCAAACCAGGCTCTATCGAAAATGAAATTCGATATAATTCACAGCATGGAAAGAATTTACTATCAGGATATATTCAGGGTTTCAGATGGCATTAATCCTGTCCAGATGGAGCAAAAATATCCCCACCCTGTTGTTCGTTTTATTAAAAAGATTGGCTCCAGACGGATAGCTCTGAGTTATTTGGAACACAGAATATTTGTGGATAAAGGGTGTAAAATCGTCATGACTAATTCCGGGCTTGTCAAAAGAAATATTGTTGAGCATTACAGGGTGGATTCTGAAAACATAGTTGTAATTTACAATGGGGTGGATACATCAAGATTTAATCCCAAGGTAAAAGAGAAGTTCAGAAAATCTTTAAGGGAAAAGTACGGCATAAAAAAAGAAGAATTAGTCCTTATCTTTGTATCAAATAATTTTAAGCTAAAAAGGCTTGATTTAGTTTTAGAAGCCATGGCTTTTTTGAAAAATAACAAAATCAGGCTTTTTGTTATAGGAGCAGATAACCATAGAACATACCAGAGATGGGCTAATAACAATAACCTGGGCGAACAGATTTTATTTCTTGGGCTCAAAAGTAATATAGAAAAATATTATGCCGGCAGTGATATATTTGTTTTACCTACGCTTTATGATGCCTTTGCAAATGTTTGTCTTGAAGCGATGGCCTGTGGCTTGCCTGTAATTACTACCGATTCCAATGGGGCAGCAGACCTTATCAGTGATAATGAAAATGGTTATATACTTAAAACACAAAGAGCAGATGAATTAGCTGCCAGAATAAAAGCCCTTGAGCCACTATCGAACAGGACAAGAATGGGAGATAATGCGGCTGCAAAGGCAGCATGTTTTACAATGGAAAAACATGTAACGAAAGTACTAAAACTTTACGAAAGAGTCAGGTCTAAAGGCTAAGTATGAAGGACTTTTCTTCGCAGATTGAATGCATAAAAAAAGATCATCTGATATTTAATAAAGATTATCTGGAAGTATTGAATGATATGCATTTTGATTCTTTTGAGTCTGTCTGGAAATATCAGGACGGCGAAACCATAAAAAAAATAAAAGCAAGGTCTGTAATACGTTTTGAAATTCAAACAGATAGCGGCAAAAAATATTTTTATTTAAAACAGCACAATACTGAATTTGCAGGGATAAAAAGAATTCTTGCTTTATTTTCTCCAAAACTGGTTTTATCTGAAGGTAAAAGAGAATTTAAAAATATATGTGATTTTCGTAAAGGCGGGCTTGGAACAGTTTCACCTGTTATCGCCGGGGAGAGATTCGTTAGGTTTTGCTGGGTACAATCTTTTCTCATAACAGAAGATTTTTCTCCCTTTATTTCTCTTGAGTATATACTAAGAGACAATCCTGAATTTTTTATGGGGCAAAACGCTGGTGACAGAAAAAAAAAATTGATTAACAGGATCGGTATTTTTGCCGGAAGGATGCATGAGAAAGGTTTCAATCACCGTGATTTCAATGCCACCCATATACTGCTTTATTATAAAGACAAATCCGATGCTCCCGATATAGCTCTTTTTGACCTTCAGAGAGTAGATAGAAGTCCCTTTTTTCGCTTTCGGTGGATAGTCAAAAGCCTTGCAGAATTGAACTACACATTACCCGAGGGTATTTTTGACAAAAAAGATAGAATTCCCCTTTTATTATCTTACAAAGGTGCGAAGAAACTTAATTTATGGGGCTGGTTACAATGGCTCTGGATAAAGAGAAAAACGGCTCGCATTAAGAGACACACTGAAAAGATGATGGCCAGAAGAAAAGAAAGAAGACAAAGAGGATTGATTGAAAGATAAGAGAATCCTGTAACAAATGTTTGGAAGCGGTAATGTTAAATGTCACAAAAAATAACACACCACATATTGTATTCAATTGGTCAAAATTATACTTTACCTTGTGTTTTTTTCTTTACGAGCATCTATTTTTCTGCTAAAAATATATAAAATACTATGGACAAAATATAAGAGGATATTCTTATATGAAACTAAAAAAACTGGAACTTACAGGATTTAAATCATTTTCTGAAAAATCCAGCATTGAATTTCCTGCCGGCATTTCTGCAGTTGTAGGGCCCAACGGTTGTGGCAAGAGCAATATCGTTGACGCGCTTAGATGGGTTATGGGGGAACAAAGTGTTAAGCAGCTTCGCGGCAAGGCGATGGAAGATGTCATATTTTCCGGCTCCAACGGGAAACCACCGCTTAACATGGCCGAAGTATGCTTAACGCTTTTAAATGACAATGGTACTGCTCCGGAGGAATTAAAGGACTTCACTGAAATAATGTTAACCAGGCGGCTCTATCGCTCTGGTGAAAGTGGATATTTCATCAACAAGCAGCCATGCAGATTAAAGGATATACATAACATTTTTCTGGGAAGCGGCCTTGGAACAAAATCATATTCAATAATTCAGCAGGGAAATATTGGAGCTATTACTGAGGCAGGGCCTGAAGAAAGAAGGTTTTTTATTGAGGAGGCCGCAGGAATTACCAGATATAAAAACCGAAAAAAAGAAGCTCTAAGCAAAGTTCAGACCACAAAGCAGAACCTTCTGCGCATAAATGATATAATTAATGAAGTACAAAAGCAGATGGCCGGCCTTAAGCGCCAGGTTAAAAAAGCCGAAATCTACAAAAATTATCAAAAGCGCATAAGAGAACTGGATATCCTGCTTTCTTTTGCAAAATTTGATGATTACTCTCTTCAAATCCGCCAAACCGAGTCTCTATTAAAAGATCTTAATGATACAGACATAGAGCATACATCCAAAATAAAAAAACTTGACGCTGCTGTTGAAGATATAAAATTTCAACTCTCACAAAAAGAACAGGAAATCTCGGAACAAAAATCTCAAAAATTTGAAATGCATCTAAGCATAGACAGAATAGAAAACGACCTTACACATCTTCGCAGAGAAATGGAAAATTTTTCCAGCGAAGCCATAAGACTTGAAGCTGCAAGAAAGGAAACAGAAGAAAAAAACAAAAACATTATCACCGAGATTGCTCAAATAGAAACCCAGAATACAAAACTTAAAGACAATATAACAGATGTGAAATCAAGTCTTGAGCAGGAACGATCCGCATCACAAAAAACAAGAGATCAATTGTCTGAACTGAAAAAGAGACTCGAAAATTATAAAACACATCTAATGGAGCTGGTTGCCAAAGAAGCACGATACAGAAACATCTATCAAAATGCGGCAAGCAACAGGGAAAACATAAAGAGACGGTTAAAAATAATAGATGAAGAAGAAGTTAGAGCAAAGAAGAAATTAAAGGAAACACAAAAATATTCCATAAAAGCAAAAGAGCATCTGAAAGAACTAAAACTGGAACTAAATGGTCTGAATGAAAGCATTGAAATTAAACAGGAAGAACTTGAGCGGAAGAGTACGGAACTTGGCAAAAAGGTTAAACTCGTCCAGACAATTGAACTTGAAAAAAATAAGCTGAAATCAAAATTTAATGCTTTAAAGAAGATGGCAGATAACTTTGAATGGTATAAAGATGGCGTCAAGGCCATAATGAAAAAATATTTAAATAAAGAAACTACAAACAACTCCTTGGGAAATAATGCTATTCTTGGATTAATGGCAGATATTATCGAACCCGAGCCTTCTTTTGAAACAGCGGTGGAAGCTGCTCTTGGAGAATCCTTACAGTACATACTGGTTAAGGATCAAAAAACGGGACTTGACGCTATAAACTATCTCCAGTCCAATAGTGCAGGCCGCAGCGGATTCATTCCTGTTTCATCCATTAAAAACACAGGATATAATCTTTCTGAAAATTCCAATACACTAAAATATCTTTTGGAACATATTGCAGTAAAACCAGGGTTCGAAAATATTGCAAAATCTTTTTTAGAAAATGTAATTGTTACCACAGATATAGCAGAAGCTATAACGATAAATAAAAGTAATGACAATTGCCAAACAATTGTTACAAAAAACGGCGATATTATTTCCTCTCAAGGCATACTGATCGGCGGCAGCAAAGATAATTTGTCGGGCATTCTTGCAAAAAAACAGGAACTAAAAGAACTTGAAGGCAGGATTGAAAGGATAAATAAAAAGCTGGAATCTACCAGTCTTGATAAAAAAGAACTTGAATCCAAAGTCCGCCTTATTGAAAGCGATCTGCAAAAACTGATAGAAAATAAAAATAAAACCATCCAAAACAAAAGCGAAGCAGAAAAAAAACTTTATAAAGCAGACGAAGATGAAAAGTACGCCCAAAAGCACCTTGAAATAACAAGTCTGGAGCAGGAACATCTCATGGGAGAAGAGATTGATATTGATGAAGAGATGGTCAGGTATGACAAAGAACTTGCAGAAATAACCAATGAAGTTGAGACCGAACAGCACAAAGTCACAGAAACTTCAGAAAGAATCAGTTTTGCCTCTGATGAAATGGAAAATTTTAATCAAAGGATAATGGATCTTAAGCTCAAGCTGACGGCTCTCAATGCTGGAATAGAAAACAATTATAATACATTAAAACGACTTGAAGAATTTAAAGATGAAGGGATAAAACAGTTCAAACAGCTTTCCGGGGAAATTGATAAGAAGCATCAAAAAAGAACCAATTCAAAACAGAAAATTCAAGAATATGAAAAAATTCTTCCAGTCATGTATAACGATATGACGCGCCTTGAACAAGAACTTGAAAGAAATGAGGCTGATTATCATGCTATTGACGACAGCCTTAAAGAAAATGATAATATTATTGCAAAGATACAAGATGAACGTGAAAAGACCTTGCAGAAAATTCGCCTGCTTGAGATAGAACGATCCCAAAGGCGTATTAAACGGGAAAATATTGCGAATCACTTGGAATCAGCCTATCGCATTTCGCTTTCCGACTTGAGATCAGAATTAAAAGATAAGGCTGAAAAGCAAGATATGTCAATAGATGAAATGGAAGTTGAACTTACCGGACTTAAGGCGAAAATCGCTAATATAAGCGATGTAAATCTCGGCGCTATAAAGGAATATGAACAGCTAAAAGAACGTTTTGATTTTTTATCCGAGCAACGTGATGATCTTGTTAAAGCTCTTGATGATCTCTATAAAGTTATAAAAAAGATTAATCGAATCACGCAGGAAAAATTTATAAAAACCTTTGATCTGGTTAATGAAAAGCTGAATGAGGTTTTTCAGCGTCTTTTTGATGGAGGCACGGCACAACTTGTTTTAACTGAACCGGCCAAACCTCTTGAAACAGGCGTAGAATTCATGATTCATCCACCCGGGAAAAAACTGACCAGAATGAGCCTTCTTTCAGGAGGTGAAAAAGCTCTTTCCGCAGTTGCCTTTATCTTCTCAATATTTCTAATTAAGCCGGCATCTTTCTGTATCATGGATGAAATAGACGCTCCTCTTGATGAAGCCAATGTTTCTCGCTTTAATAATTTGCTTAAAATTATAGGAGAAAAATCTCAAATTGTAATGATAACCCATAATAAAAAAAGCATGGAATTTGCCGGCACATTGTTTGGTATTACCATGGAAAGAAAAGGGATTTCAAAGATAGTTTCAGTGAATTTAGGGTAATAGTTCACCACGGATTTTCACGGAAATACACTGAATTCTCGTAACTGTTCAGGTTACACTTCTATATTCAATATTCCCTGTTCGACATTCATCATTCAATTGGTGCTTCTTGGCACCAAAATGGTCACTTTTTTTGTATTACACCCTTTTCAATTTTCAGTGAAACTCCGTGTCGTTCCGTGGTGAATTTTTACAATTTAGATTTAAAACATCCGGAAATATAAAGTTCGTACTGAGGGGACTTATGGCGCTCAACTGGTTCAAGAAGAAAAAAGATTCTGAGGAAAAAATTCCATCGGAAAAAAAAGAAGAACAGGATAATTCAAACTCATCGGAAAAAACATCTTTTTTTGAACGTTTAAAAAAAGGTCTTTCCAAAACCCGCGAAATTCTTTCAACAGACATAGATAAACTCTTTACAGGAAAAAGGGGAATTGATGACAGTTTATTAGAAGAATTAGAAGAGCTTTTGATAACCTCGGACATTGGCGTGCAGACTTCAATGGATCTTGTTCAAAAAATTTCAAAAAAATCCTCTAAAATATCTGACGCCGGCCAATTGAAGAATGCCTTGAAAGAAGAAATACTCTCACTTCTTAATTTACAAGCACCAAAGCAAATCCCTGAAACTAACTACACTAAGCCCAAAGTAATAATGGTAATTGGTGTAAATGGTGTCGGCAAAACAACCACAATTGGAAAACTTGCAGCAAAATTCAACTCAGAAGGAAAGAAAGTTTTGATAGCCGCTGCCGATACCTTCAGGGCTGCAGCTATTGAGCAGCTTGTAATATGGGCTGACAGAGCAAATGCTCAAATAGTAAAGCACAAGGACAACGCTGACCCTGCTTCTGTAGCTTATGACAGCATTGAAGCCGCTATCGCAAGAGATATAGATATCGTTCTGGTAGATACCGCTGGCAGGCTTCATACCAAGGTAAATCTTATGGAGGAACTTAAAAAAATTAAACGAATCATATCGAAAAAGCTGTCAGGTGCACCGCATGAAATCCTTTTAGTTCTTGATGCAACAACAGGCCAAAATGCTTTGTCGCAGACACAACTGTTTGATGATGCACTTGGAGTAACAGGGATAGCACTTACAAAGCTTGATGGAACTGCAAAAGGAGGCATTGTTGTAAGTATTTGCAACACTCTCAAAATTCAACTGAAGTATATTGGTATTGGCGAAAACATAGATGACTTGCAAGACTTTAATTCAAAAGAGTTTGTGGACGCTCTTTTCTAAATTTCTGTTGTCATGCTCATATAATATAGATTTTTTAAAATGGGTTAGTTGCAGATATAGCCATATAACATGTTAACATTAAATATTATCAAAAAAGTCTTATATGATGCTG
>QMMZ01000036.1 GCA_003647525.1 Deltaproteobacteria bacterium
ATAATCTGTCGCGTAGTTCTTTCACTTTTACCCGCTTTTGCCATATCACCGCGGATCCATTGAAGATAGATTTCATAGATGTCAAATGCTATAAAGCCGGAACTATACAGTTCGTTAATTGATTTTATGAATCCGCCGCTGATTAAATAGCGATCAAACAATCCGGAAAGAGAGCGTTTGTAAGGATTGAATGCAAAGATATCCCTGAAATTGCCCTCTGTAAGATTAAAAAGATCAAAAAAGGGTATTTCATTGAAATGTGCTGCCATATCCGGTGATGTGAGCGATACATATTCCCGAAAGGTAAGCGGCAATAAAATTTTGTCCGGATGAGCCCCTCTTCCTCTGCGGCCTGGAAGCCTCTCTATGCCCAGTCTGAGATCAGAAGCGTTTGAGCCGGAAAGAATCAGAATAGAGTTGCTCAACTTTCCAAGATCAGTTAGATATTTGATTCCTCTTTGCCAATTGTTGACTGAGGTTATTTCATCCAGAAACAGAAATGCCATTTCCGGAGGGTTGGGCAATCTGTCTAAAAAATCGAAATATGACTCAATCAGTTCGATAATATCTTTATAAGAATCCAGATTATCTGTACTGTAATATACGATCTGTTCTTTCCTGATTTCAGGGTCTTTAAGTAATTTTTTGATCATAAGCTTGAGCAGTGTAGTTTTGCCCACCTGCCGCGGCCCCCGCAATGTGTATATATGAAAAGAAGAGAAATCAAACTCATCCATCAAGGAGGGCCGCCATTTTAGCAATTGCTTTTGCCATTGAATGATTTTTGGGTCTTTCTCAATCAGGGACGCGTCTTGCCACCAGATATTTTGATTAATCAGATGATTTAGCATGTTGATATTTCCAATATCAAATTTAAGTAAAATATGATATTTTAAATATCTCTTTCAGGCACAATTGTCAATAATAATTTCCCGCTTTCACCCGGGTATCCTTTACACACAAACAGGAAAGTAGTTTACACTTTTTTTGATGTGCCGCAAAAAGTCGCCCCGGTTAAATAAATGAAGTGACGATTTAACTGGGCAAGCAAAAAACGCAAAATGGTTTGAATCTTAACAATTCCCCCACTAATCCGCTTTGAACCTTTATATTTTTATGCCGTTTGTTTACCCCGCCCTGTGGAATACGAAGTCCATTCCTCTGTGGTAGGTCAGGAAGATCGTACTGGGGTGCCTTTTTGCGGCCATCACAATTTTTTCGGGTCAGAAATTTGTTGTTGACGATATTATACAAAACTGTATACTATCGCAATCAAGTTAGCGCACCTTCGGTGCGGATATAAGTGCCTAAAGTATATTAAAGTGAGCTAAAGTGCCTAAAGTTGCGGAACAGCATTAAGATGGGTCTATGGCGGAATGAGGTTTTCGGAAGATCTCGATTTTGTAACCGACTTGCCCAAGGAAGATTTGGAAAACATCTTAGCAGGGACATTTCAAAAAACTCAAATGGCCTGTATTGCCCAGTTTGGTCCGGGAAAATCAGAACATCAGCGTAAAAGCGGTCGGAAAGAAGCAATCCGGATGTTTTTTATATATCGACCTGAAACTCAACGTGAAAGAATTGCTGTAAAGTTAGAGTTCGAATTTTTAGCGCCCGGCCGAAAACCGCGGTTTCAAAAATTTGTTCTGAGGGATTTGCCGTCAGTTGCAGGACTGGTCACCAGCGGAAAGCTGATAATTCCATACTCAAGCAGTATCATTTTAGCAGAAACTCCCGAGGAAATTCTGTCTGATAAAATCAGGGCTCTTTATGAAAGAAAATATCTCAAAGGGAGGGATATTTATGATATCTGGTGGATAAAAAAACAACTAAAAGCAATCCCAACGTGGATCAAGGTCAGGGAAAAACTTGTTATGTATCAAGCTCCTTTTGTTTTGGCCAGAGAACCATCTTTCTTTCAACAGAGTGAATCCACCTCAAGCATCATAGAGGCCTTAAAAAGAGATTTGCCCAGGTTTTTGCCACAAAATATCATTGCAATGTATCAGGAAGCAAATTTTAGCGATTTCATCGCTACCCTGAGGGAAATCATTTCAACCCTTTTAAATCAGGAGATGACCGAATATTTTAAAGATTATGAACGAAGAAAGAGCAACACTTAAGCGTTTGAAACTCCTTCCCGTGCTTTTTCGCAAGCAGGATGCAGAAAAATTGACTCCTCATGCGGGTACGTTTTTATCACGGGCAGTTAAAAAAGGATTAATTTATCGTATTAATCGGGGAAACTATATCAATTCCTTTCTCTGCGGCCTTCCAGGCGTGGAGGAAACAGCATGTTTTTTAAAACCGCCGGCCTACATCTCCTGCGAATGGGCCTTAAATTATCATGGTGTCACTCTGCAGTCTCCCATGATATGCACTGTCGTAACCCTAAGTACCTCTGTCGGCAAGAAGCGGAATATTCAGTATCAGGGAATCACTATTGAATTTTCAAGAATTGCTCCCTCGCTTTTTTTTGGGTTTACTTACAGGGACAGGTTTTACATGGCTTCGCCTGAAAAGGCCATTCTGGACACCCTCTATTACCGCGGAATGATTCCGGTCCAGGATGAGCTGGAACTGGACAAGGTTGACTTTAATCTCCTTTCAAAAATGGCTCGCAGATATCCTTTATCCGTCTCCCGTTCGATAGTTAATTTAAGAGATCAAGTTTCGCAGTCTTGATTTCTGATCAAAGTCAAGGCGGTAAAGGAGCCGAATTTACTACTTCATCGTATATTGCCAGAGGTATGTTTATCTCACCGAATAGTTCTCGTAGCAATTGAAAGCGCCTGATTCGAGCAAACGCAATGAGAGGAGTTGAATTGGGTACAACTCGTAAATTCACGGCAATATCCTGTTCAAGATTTCCAGATTTTGCCTTCTCTACAAAGCGCAACCGCCACGGTGCGGCGTAAGAACTCCGGCCATTGATCTCTTGGTATTTTAAGCGACCGGAAAGAGGGATCATTGTTAGTTTACCTTGTTAAAACATATCCTTTCAAACCCCAAAGCCACTACAACAAACTTTTGAAGCCGCAGGTTTCCATGCTTTTGTTCAAGTTTTTTGCCGTATTCTTGCACCTGTTTTTCACCATCTTTTATCTGCTTTGTAATCTCAGGAATCCGGTACAGCTCATTTTCAGAAAGCTGCCTTGCCTGATCAGCGCTCATTCCGGCATCTTTTAGCTTTACAAATTTGAACTCAATCAAAACATCAAATACTTTGCCATATCTCTTATCGGGCCTGATAATCATGGTCAGATCGGCATAGCGGCGGTCAATCTCAGTTTCAGAATCCATAATATAGATAATATCGTTGTAAAGCAGGGTCAGAAAAGCGGTCTTTAATGTCAGTTCATTTGCCCATCTGTAATCCCTGTTATGAAAAACCTTAAAATATCTCTTCTCCATGAACCTGCACAGAGGAGCCATATCCCCTTTCTGATACACCAGTTCTGCAGCATCCCTGCCATCATCTCTGTCTTCTGGTTCCGGCAGAAGCATTTTCTGAATCCGCTCCACATAAAGGCTTTTCATAACCAGGTTGGGAACTTTTAAGATAATCTTCAGATCTTCAGTGTCACCGGCAATGGTTAATACCCCGAAATAATAGAGAAAAGAGACCAGAAATGTATTGTCCTTAGATTTGTCCGTCAACATATCCCTGATACCAAAACGATCTTCAATATCTGATATGACAACTTCTTGATCTTTTTGCACCAGATTCATTAAAAGATCTCTTCCCCTGGAAATTTGAGCAATATACTCCAGCTTTGATTCATCCACGGCAAGGTTTGAATCCAGCATTTTTCTCGGATAGCTGCATGTTTTTTCAAACTGTTCAAAAAAATATAAGCAAAGAGTTGGATTATAAATATGCTCATTTGCTGCATGGGAAAAAGTATAGCCGTTATAATATGTCTGCATCAAAGTTACAGCTTCCTGAATTTTCTCCTTTTCAAAACCACATTTATCAACAATTTCTTTGATTACATCCTCAATTTCATTCCGCTTAAACCCGCACAGATCATTAAACTCAGGCTCAAAATAGATATTTTTTGCAATATTATACCCGCTTGTAATATCGCTCATAACAACAGGCGAAACCCCTGTTATAAAGACTCTGTCAAACATGGAACCGGAAGTTAAGGATTTTACAGCCTTGAAAAAAGTTCTTAAGGGGCCTTCGTCATGCACAAGAGCTTCATATCTCTTTCCTGTGCTCTGTACTCCCATCATCACTGTATTGGCAAAATTATCATACTCATCTATGAGCAGATAAACCGGGTATGGGGTCATGCGGACTGCGCTTACCAGAGAATTTAATGAATATAATGCATTCTCATAATTTATTTTTATTTCAGGCAAATCATAACCTTTATATTTATAAAAACTGTAAAACCCTTCTATGCCGGCATTAATATGATCGAAGAGAGCCTTTTTTACCTCTTCAGCGCTTCCAGTTGGATCAACGCAGGAAAAATCAAATTTTAAAATAAAATATGAGTTGCGCAGATCTGTGGGATTCTTTCCGATTCTAAGCCCGCCAAAAATCGCTTCGAATTCGTCCTTTTTTGCCACATCATAATAATTTTCCAGCATTGAAAGCACAAGACTCTTCCCAAAGCGCCTGGGACGAATAAAAAGCTGAGATTTTGTATTCTCAAGCAAGGGGATTTTATCTGTTCTGTCACAATAAAAATATCCCTCTGTGATAAGACTTTTAAAATCAGATATACCGTATGGAAATTTCATTAGAGAATCCTTCCGCTCTACATGATTATCAGGGTTATTCAGGACGGCCTCCGGCATCATGATACTTGTTCAAGTATCTTTACGTATTCTTCTTTACGCAATCGGAACCCTTGTGCCAGTAATTCATCAATGGCGTCTTATCCGTAGGATGACCGTGATAGTAACGCAGCAGGATACCGATCGTCACTGTAAACATAATTCCAACGGACTTGGCGATATTACGGCCGTCGCTATCATCCAGCAACACCAGATCAGCGCCGATTTCCTTAGCCAGTGCAATTGCCTCGGCTTCACCAGCATCAAGCGAGATTCTCAAACCGGAAAGCGGAATCCGGTAATTCTATCTTGAGTACAGTCTGTGCCATGACTTTTTTCCTCCAGGAATTAGAGTATTCTTCCTAAAAATACATCCAGCCATAAAAATCAACAAATTTTATATTTATAAAAATCATAAAATTCTTCAATACAACCATTAATATGATTAAACAGAGCCTTTTTCACCTCAGAGAATCCTCCAGCTCTACATGATTATCAAATTTTGTAACTATTCGGGTAGGCACAGAGAGGCAAAGGGACAGATTTGAACGGGGTTAGGGGATGTTACGAGGAACCAGAGAAAATATCAAGTGTCGAGTTTCTCAAGTCTGTAGCGCAGTGAATCAAAGCTTATGTTGAGATATTTAGCGGCCTTTGTCTTTGATCCATTTGCCTTTTGAATAGCTTTTTTTATCAAAAGCTTCTCTACACTTGCCAGCTCATCATTCAGGTCTATGCCTTCTTCAGGAATGCCGGCGCTTAAAGCAGTATTTTTATCTATTTCACCTGTTCCAGCCATAATGAGATTTTCCGGTAAAATTATATTCGTTGTTTCGAGGGCAACACTTCTTTCAATGATATTTTCCAGTTCCCTTACATTTCCGGGGAAAGGATACCCCATAAGAAGCTGGAGGGCATAAGGAGATATCTTCGTGATTTCCTTTCCAAATTCTTTCGAATACTTTTCTATAAAATATTTTGCCAGCAGGGGAATGTCTTCATTTCTTTCCCTTAAAGGCGGAATCTTCACAGGGATTACGTTGAGCCTGTAATAGAGATCTTCTCTGAAACCACCATTTTTAACTTTCTGTTCCAGATCCTGATTTGTGGCGGATATGATCCTTACATCCACCTTGATATCCTCTGTACTACCTATTCTTCTGAAGGTTTTTTCCTGAACCACCCGGAGGAGTTTGACCTGAAGAAACGGGGGCAACTCGCCGATTTCGTCAAGAAAGATCGTTCCCTTGTGCGCGACCTCAAAAAGGCCTGGCTTATCCGTATGGGCTCCGCTGAATGACCCCTTCATATAACCGAACAATTCACTTTCCAGGAGGTTTTCAGGTATGCCGCCGCAGTTTATAACGATAAAGGGTTTATCTTTTCTGGAACTGTTTTCATGGATGGCCCCTGCGACCAGCTCTTTGCCTGTGCCGCTTTCACCGGTAATAAGAACATTGGCGGTAGTATCCGCCACTTTTTTAATAAGTGAATAGACCTTTAACATTCCCTTGCTTTTTCCGATCATAGTTCCGAAGGAAAAAACATCCTCCACATGCTTCATAAAAACAGCATCTTCTTCTTTGATACCCTTCTTGCTAAGCGCATCCTTTATCACAGCCTTGAGGTCTTCAACGTCAAAATTTTTTTCAAGATAGTCGTATGCTCCCTCTTTCATTGCGGAAACTGCTGTCTCCCCGGAAGCATAACCTGTAATTAATATGACCAGGGTTTCCGGTGAAATCTCTTTGATTCTTTTCAAAACATCGATTCCATCGATTTTGGGCATCTTCAGATCAGTAATAGCCAGGTCGAATTTATGTTTTTTGCAGAGATCTAACGCTTCTTTACCTCCGGAAGCAGAGACGACCTCATATCCTTCTCTGGCAAGCAGGATCTCAAGAAATTCTCTCATGCCCTGATCATCATCAACAACGAGAATCTTCGCCATTCATTACTCCTGTATTAAACGGTTCACAGTTCACGGTTCACGGTTTTTTTCGTAAGACACCTTAACCTCACATGAAATATAAACTTGAGTTCTTACAACTGTGCCACTTGCTTTTATGTTTTGATCAACCGTGAACCGTGAACCAGAGTAGTTACAGGCACTTCAAAAACTACGGTTTTATTGGCAGCAAAACTATACAATCCGTTCCTTTTCCTGGTTTGCTTTTGATTCTGATTTTCCCCATATGATTTTCTACAATTCTGTTTACAATTGCCAGTCCAAGGCCTGTGCCATTCTTGTTTGTTGTGTAAAAAGGTTCAAACACTTTGTCTTGATTTTTTTCTTCGATTCCACAGCCGTTATCGCTTATCTGTATCTCAAGATATTCTTTTGCATCATTAAAAACCTCTCTGGTTGCTATTTTCAATCTGCCTCCTTCGGGCATTGCCTGAACCGCGTTTGAAATCATGTTCCAGATCACTTGTCTTATCTCTGCCTTGTTTCCATATATACTGGTCTGATTGCACAAGTTCTTGATGACTTCGATATCTTCACGCCATTCAGGACTAAAGCGAAGAGATTCGAGGAGATCATCTATAATGACTTCAACGTTAATATCCATCCGCTCAGACTGTTTTGGCCGCGCCAGAAGAAGGAAGTCTTTAACAAAGCCGTCAAGTCGATCCTTTCCTCTCAGAATAATCTGCATGAGCTTTCTATCTGTTTCGGCCAGACTTAAATCTTTGCTTAACATCTGAATCGGCCCGCTGATTGATGCAAGAGGATTTCTTATTTCATGGGCGAGACCCGCCGCCATTTCACCAACAAAGGCAAGTCTTTTGTTTTTTTCAATTTTACGTTCCATTTCTTTAATAACCGTCAAATCCTGAAAGATCAGAGTATCACCGACTTTTTTTTTAGCGCTGTCAACAAGGGGGGTAACAGAACAACCCAGTATCTTTCCTGAATCTGCAATTTCAAATCTGCTCCTCCGTTTCCATTGGTTTTCTTTATTCAGCATACTTGAAAGAACAGGGAAGACATCATAGAGCTTTTTATTTATAATTTCAGAACGCAAAAAACCGGTAATCTTTTCAGCTCCTTTGTTAAAGGATTTTATATTTCCATTAAGATCGATTGTTAATATCCCACTATCTACAGACTCGATTATGCTTTTGTGCAGCAGATCGAGTTGATCAAATGCGCTTTCTTTTTCCGCAAGAAGATCCATTGCCATCTTTTCCTGTTTGGCGGCAAAACTTGCCAGCAGTGCAATAATATAGAAAGATATGATATGGATAAAAATCCTTGAAAAGACATAGCTGGCTTCATAGTTATAATCATAATCCCATGTGTATATTGGTTGAATAAGACCATAGTATTCCAGATCAAGCAGCAGCCCGTAAAATATGCTGCCGGCCGACGCTGAAATCAACCCTCCTCTGCCTGCCAGAAAGAGAACTGAATAAATGATAACCAAAGGATAAAAGACAGAATAGATGCTTTCAATTCCGCCGGTTGCATATACAAGCCCGGTTATCAGTGAAATATCTGAAAGGCTTTGTATGTAGATATTCGGCCTGATGTTTTTGATGATTTTTGGAATGAAAAGGTAAGCAAAAGAAAGAAGATAGGTTAATGCTATGATGAAATATACTGGTGCGAGCGCCGGCTGCAGAGATAGTTCTGTTTCTTTAATCCGGATAAAGGTTGTAATGCCGAGCAGGAACGTTGCAATTACAACCCTGAAAAATATCAACCACCGAAGTCTTTTATCCAGAGGATTATCTTTCAAATACGATCTCCCAGCCTGCCATGGTCAGATATAGTTGAGTAGAAAAATGGTTGCTAATTTGCGTCCACCCCTCTCAAGAGGGTGATTTAGGTGTGTGCTTTTTACTTTTCAATTCCAAGCTTTTCGATGCGGTATCTTAAAGAACGCAGGTTAAGGCCAAGCAAACCTGCTGTTTTGTTCTTGTTGCCATTGCTGCAATCAAGAGCTTTTTTTATATAAGCTCTCTCAATTTCTTCAAGGATGGCATCAAGAGAAACACCCCTTGAAACTTCATCAAGATCAAAACGCTTATTTTTTATTCCTTCAAACCATCTGCGTTTATGAATGGAAAGGGTAAGACTTTCAGGCAGAATAATATTTGTATTTGAGAGAGCTATACTTCGTTCCAGCAGGTTTTCAAGCTCGCGGATATTTCCAGGGAAGTCATATTTTTCTAATAAGTCAATACCATATGAAGATATCTTGGTAATTTCCTTGCCAATTTCTTTTGAATATTTTTCAAGGAAATGCTGGGCAAGGGCACGAAGGTCGCTCTTTCTTTCCCGGAGCGGCGGCATCTTAATTTCTATTACATTAAGCCGATAGAACAGGTCTTCTCTGAAATTTCCAGTAATAACTTCGTCCTCAAGGCTTTTGTTGGTAGCTGAAATAATCCTTATATCTACTGATATATCCTCGTTTCCACCAACTTCTTTGAATATCCTTTCCTGAACAACTCTGAGCAGCTTAACCTGGATAGGAAGACTGAATTCCCCAATTTCATCCAGGAAAATAGTGCCTTTATCAGCAATCTTAAAAAGCCCTTTTTTATCCTGAGTTGCACCTGTAAAAGAGCCTTTCTTATGACCAAAAAGCTCGCTTTCCATTAAAGTTTCAGGAATACCTCCACAGTTTATAGCAACAAAGTGTCCATCACGGCGGCTGCTTTGCTCATGTATGGCACGGGCAATTAATTCCTTACCTGTCCCGCTTTCACCTGAAATAAGAATATTTGTCTTGGTTTTAGCAACCTGCCTTACCATATCATAGA
>QMMZ01000037.1 GCA_003647525.1 Deltaproteobacteria bacterium
ATTGACAGCGCCAAGGGGGTGGAACCTCAGACCGAAAAGCTCATGGAGGTCTGCAGGATGCGCAACACCCCGATCATTACATTTATAAACAAGCTTGACCGTGAAGGTATGGCGCCTCTTGATATTCTTGATGACATTGAGGATAAACTGCAGATCGAATGTACGCCGCTTTCCTGGCCTATTGGTATGGGCAAGCGCTTTAAAGGTGTATATAATCTTTTTCACAGACAATTGCATATTTTTGAACCAGGCAGAAAAACCCTTGGGCAGGAAGGGATCGTTATTAATGATCTGTCTGATCCTGCTCTGGATGAACTTTTAAAGGAGCAGGCCGATGAATTGCGGGAAGACATTGCGCTGCTTGAAGGCGCTGTCGATCCATTTGAGCGCCAACATTTTTTAAAAGGAAGCCAGACACCGGTTTTTTTTGGAAGCGCCATTAATAATTTCGGTGTTAAAGAGATGCTGGATGCATTTGTGCAACTGGCCCCCCATCCAGGTGTGAGACAGGCTGTTTCCCGTGAGGTTTCGCCATACGAAAAAGAGTTTTCAGGCTTTGCTTTTAAAATACAGGCAAATATGGACCCTGCCCACCGGGACAGGATTGCATTTGTCAGGATCTGTTCAGGGAAATTTATAAGAGGAATGAAAGTCGTTCACCACAGGATCGGGAAAAATGTAACTTTTGCCAATGCAACCATATTTATGGCGCAGGACAGGGAGAATGTGGAGGAGGCTTTCCCAGGAGATATTATTGGTATCTATAACCATGGAACCATAAAAATCGGCGATACATTTACCGAAAAAGAACCTTTGAAATTCAGCGGGATCCCCAATTTTGCACCTGAGCATTTCAGGCGTGTGCGTTTGAAGAATCCGTTAAAGGCCAAGCACCTCCAGAAAGGATTGATCCAGCTTGCAGAGGAAGGGGCTATCCAGGTTTTCATGCCTGTTACAGGCAGAGACTATATTCTGGGGGCAGTCGGTGTCCTTCAGTTTGACGTGACCATGGCCCGTCTCAAGGCAGAATATGGTGTGGATGCCATATATGAACCTGTGAATTTTAATGTGGTACGCTGGGTCAGGTGTGATGATCGCAAAAAAATGGCTGAATTTGAGAAAAAAAATATAGCCAACATGGCTATAGATGCTGAAGGCTGTTTCTCCTTTCTGACAACCAGTGAATGGCAGCTTGGTTACTGTATGGAAGAGTGGCCGGAGATAGAGTTTTTTAAGACACGGGAGGTTAACTGATGCAGGGCAGGACCTGGCAGGATATAACACCCGGAGTCGATGTTGACATCGTGTTGAACCAGTGCAATTGGCGTCTGACCGGGGGGGGGTATTCATGGCGCTGATTGGCATGCGGGAGGTGTGTTGGGGATTTGGTGATCCACTCCTGCTTAAAAAGGTAACGTTTCAGATCGCGAAAGGGGAACGTGTCTGCTTGATAGGTCGCAACGGCGTAGGCAAGTCCACCCTGCTGAAGCTTCTGGCCGGCGAAATTCTCCCTGACAGCGGTGATGTCTGGCGTCAGCAGGGAGCCACTGTGGCTGTGCTGGAACAGAATGTACCCACGCGATTTGACGGTACGATTTTTGATGTGGTTGCCGAAGGTCTGGGTCCAAAGGGTAAGGCGCTGGCCGAGCACAACAGGATCTGCAGACAGCTTGAGACTGTTGACACCCCCGAACTTGTAAGAAGGCGGGATGAACTGCAAAACAGGTGGAACTCCGACAATGGATGGGAACTTTTAAGGCAGGTCGAAAGCATTCTGTCAAGGACCCGGCTCAACCCTGAAAAAAAAATCGCAGAACTTTCAGCAGGCATGAAACGACGCACGCTTTTTGCCCGTGCCCTGGCCGGGCAGCCGGACATTCTTCTGCTGGACGAGCCAACCAACCATCTTGACATTGACTCCATCATATGGATAGAGGAATTTATTCTACGCAACGTAACAACCCTGCTCTTTATTACTCATGACCGTGCTTTTTTGAAAAAGATCGCCAACCGGATCATGGAACTGGATCGGGGCAGACTTGTTTCCTATAATTGTGGCTATGAAATCTATTTGGAACGAAGAGAGGCCGCCCTTGAAGCCGAAGAAGGCCAGAACAGGGTGTTTGATAAAAAACTTTCAAAGGAGGAAACCTGGATCAGGCAGGGCATCAAGGCCCGCCGAACCAGGAATGAAGGGCGTGTCAGAGCCCTGAAAAAGATGCGGGCAGCTTTTCGGGAGCGTCGCAAGCAAAGCGGTAATGTCAGAATGCAGGTTCAGGAGGCGGAAAGGACCGGAAAGCTCGTTATCGAAGCAAAGAATATCAGCTTCCTGTATGGCGCAACCCCTATCATCCGGAATTTTGCCACTGTAATCATGCGCGGGGACAAGATAGGTATTATCGGCCCCAATGGTATTGGCAAGACAACCCTGTTAAAAATTCTTTTAAAAGAAATTTCTCCGCATGAAGGGCGTGTCCGCCACGGCACTCATCTTCAGGTAGCCTATTTCGACCAACTCAGGGCGCAACTGGATATACACAAAACCGTCCAGAAAAATATCGGGCAGGAGAACGATTTTATCATCTTTAACGGCCAAAAGCGCCATGTGATAAGTTATCTTCAGGATTTTCTCTTTTTACCGGAGAGATGCCGTACGCCGGTGCATGTTCTTTCCGGGGGAGAAAAAAACAGGCTGCTGCTGGCAAAGCTTTTTACAAGGCCAGCCAATGTTCTTGTAATGGATGAGCCCACTAACGACCTCGATGCGGAAACCCTTGAACTTTTAGAGAAACTTCTTTTCGAGTACCAGGGGACTCTTTTACTTGTAAGCCATGACCGGGCTTTTTTGAACAATGTGGTCACAAGCACCCTGGTCTTTGAGGGCAAAGGCCAGGTAAACGAATATGCCGGTAGTTACGATGACTGGCTGATTCAAAGACCGCAGCCCAAACAGGAGCGTTTGCCTGCAAAAAAATCTTGCAATAAACACGGGCCTGAAACCAGTCGCCCGAAGGAGCGCAAGCTCGGGTTTAAGGAAAAGCGGGAACTTAAAGAGCTGCCCTTTAAGATCGACACCTTTGAAGCTGAGCAAAAGGAACTGTACGCGATCATGTCCGATCCCATGTTTTACAAAAAGGGAAAAGAGAAGATCGCAAAGCTCCAGGCACATCTTACTGAAGTGGAGGATGAAATCGAAGCAGCCTACCTTCGCTGGCAAGCGCTTGAAAGTCTCGAAAAAAATTAATTCTCTTTTGCGGGTCCAAAGGAGTTTTCGAAAAGTTCGTGAATTGCTTTGCGGCCTTCGTCGCTGACATTTCGGGTTCCTGTTCCGACAAATGTTTTGTCGATGATAACGGGCGGTTCCGCAACCCATTTATTATCCTTCCAAGAAAACCATGTTTTGCGTTCCTGGTCATATACATTGAGTGGACGGTTAAAGAGCTTTGCAAGCTCAACACCCCAACCGGTTCCTCCTTTGACGGTGTCATCCGGCTGTATCCATCCGACTGCTATCACGTGGTAGCCATTGTTTACCATGTGAAAAATAGACTGTATGACCTTCCGTATTTTTTCAGCCTTTGAATAATTCCGTCCCATGCGGGCAGAAACTATTTCCATGCTGACATCCCCCTTGTCAAGTTCTTCCAGGCTCAGCACCCGGACACCTCTGGTACGTTCGATATTGTGTCCCTCGAACGAAAAGTTAACCTCCTGAATCCCCCAGCGCTCTGCAAGCTTTCCGAACTCGGCCTCGGCTCCCTTATGCCCGCCACTGTAAAGAGTAACATCAAAATAGTCAGTCATTATTTTTATCTCCTTTTATTTTTTATCTTGTCGGCATTTCCGTGTCTCAAAAGAATGCTCTAAAATATAAGTTGTTTTTTTTCGATTGCAACCCTGATAAGGTTATATTTTACTTTGAAGTTACTTTGGGCTGCGATACCCTTCCAAAGAAGCCGAAATCAACAGATTATGCAACCAGTTATCATGATATTTATACAGGGGTGTTATCAGTGAAAAAAAGATTGTTTCAAATCAAAATGGTCAGGTAACTTTTAAGTATATTGAAAGCAAAACAGGCAATACACTATATCGCACCCTCAAAGTTAATGCCACATGGAACAATTATAGGGGAGAATTTTTTGCACCTCATCTTACAGCATGTGCTACCAAAAGGATTTCGGAGAGTCAGGGACTATGGGTTTCTTCTCGGAAAGGGGATGCCTTGTATTCACAGATAGAGGACGCAAACCGGTTTTATATATATCTCAGCCACTATTTAAAAAAAATATCAGATCTCACTGTGCAAAGCGCATTGCAAAGGCTTGAGCAATTATTGAACAATATAAAACTAATTTAATCTACTCAAAATCAACAATAGAAATATTACCTGAAACTATGTAAAAAATGTGATAAAATTTATGTAATTTGCTTCACAATTTCGCATATTCTTCTATAAATTAGCATAGCTATCCTTGCAGTATAATTAATCTAACTATTTCATATCTAAAGCTTTACTTCCATAATAATATCAATGGCATGTTTTTTGCTTAAAAGTAAAGATGAAAGTTGCTAATTTTAAAGTATTGTGTTAGTTCTCTCGTCAATTAACAACTCAAAAAATACATAATTAAACTTAAATCTCGGAGGTTAATATGAAAAAAAATCTGTTAATTATTTCTGTTTGTGTACTGACGTTCTTTTTTTCATCTCCCGCATATAGTGCTGAAGGGCCTTATATGAGCGGTAATATTGGTTTTGCCATGTTGAGTGATTCCGATGTCACAGATTCAACTATTCCAGGTAAAAATATAGATGTGGAATATGACACTGGATTTGCTCTTGGAGCAGCTCTTGGATATGATTTTGGCAACACTAGATTGGAAGGAGAAATATCATATCAAAAAAATGATTTTGAGAAAACAAGCTTGCCTCGGGTTGATTTTGACTTGACTGGAGACATAACATCTCTTTCACTATTAATGAATGGGTATTACGATTTTGTCAATAATACTGACTTCACCCCATATTTAAGTGCTGGCTTAGGACTTGCTAAAATCGAAGTTAATGATTTCAATGTCAAAGGAACAGGCCTGCCAGAATCAAATGATGATGATACGGTATTTGCATATCAGGTAGGAGCAGGAGTAGGATATGCCGTAAACAAGAAAGTCACTATCGAAATAAAATATCGTTATTTTGCTACATCAGATCATGAATTTGATACCAGAGAAGCAGAATTCGCAAGCCATAACTTTCTCTTTGGGGTAAGGGTTAACTTTTAGCGCTTATTTTCACAAATATAAGCCAAAGGCAAGCTATAGATTTTCAGATAATTAATTTCACTGCGTTATCAGTCGTCGACGTATAACTAATACGCCTTCCTCCTTCTGGTCTTGTGAAATTAATTATCTAAAAGTCTATAACCTTCTATCTTGTCTTTGGCTTTTTCTGTAACAAGGCCACCGAACAAATATAATAGTAAGAGGAATCGAACGTCGAAAGATATTTTATGATGACAGCGACCGTGATAATTTTTTAAAAAGGTTTGGGAGCTATAAGATTAAACTATTGCTGAGAAACAAAAGTCCGGCTATACTCCCGCCCTGAGTAATTGGCTGCTAATTTTTTAAGGATAACATGTGTGCATGGGATTTGGAAAGAGAGAGAATTCGCCTGGAAAATACTCTTAATCATACCAGCTCGGATTTTTGTGCCACATTTATGACTGTTAATGAACTGAATTCATTTGCACAGTCACATCCTGATAACGTAAGGCTTGAAACAGTTTCTACTCTTGAAAAAATTCTCAAGGATTTAAAATACGCCGAACAGACTCAATCCATTTTTTTATACAGAGCTGCCGCTGATGCTCTGGCTTCAATAATAGTTAACAATGCTGACGGTTCTCTATCTCTACCTGCTATATCTGCTCTAAAAAATATTTTAAACACAGAAATGGATGCTACTCACAGGGCAGTGGCTGAAGCCATGGGTTCACTTCCTCTTTGTATAAAAGGCCCGAAAATAGATGAAGAAAGAACAAAAGTAATTCCGGCAGTAAAATGGGAAGAACTATTAATACAAAAAAGCGTTAATCTGAGGCACGCCCCTGTGATGTTAGGAAGAAGTCTGGTTTGCGCAATTGATGGTAACCGGAAGGCTTGACGCCTGGCTTCATTCATGCCGCTATCCAAATTTTGGACCGACAGGCATTAGAGATTTTGAACACCTTATAACACTTAAGAGTAAAAGCCAAAAACTCTATGAGTATATTGGCAGCCATATATTGAGCATTCTGCTTGTAATCGGCAGTTACTTCCGCAACCATGAGGCTGAAAGATTCGGACTGGACGAGCAGGGCAAAAATACATCACCATCCTTACCGGCCCTCATCTTGGCGAATTCAATAGCAGAATATCCCTGCCGGAACTTATAAAATTTCTTGAAACAACATCTGCTTATTGTATAGCAGGTAAATATTGTGTAGAAAAATTTACTGGGAATTGACATGCTATTTTTGGGGGAGTAGTTATTTCAAAATTTGAACATCAATTCTTTTTCTACCCCAGTTAAGTGCTTTTTTGTGAGAATTAAAAAAGGCATCAAGACGGTATTTGCCCTTTATAGCTCCCCCCCTGTCTTCTACCACACCATACCCATAGCCTGGGATATATAACCTGGTACCAAAAGGATAATATCGGGTATCTGCTGCAATACTACCATCTTCAGATAGCAAGAGCCACGGGAAAAAGATAATTCTTATCGGAATCATCCATGGATGAACAATACTATCAATAGAAAAAAGCCCTGGAGTTGGTTCATGAGGCTTTGTGCCGCTGGCGGTCAATCCACTGTATGGCTGCCCTTTGCGTTTACCAACGCTTACATATCGATTCCAGAAATTAAGCTTCAAATACTTCCAGCTTCCCCGTGCCCATGCGCTTCATTTCCCGCATCCACAGTAAGCGGTAACTTCCATCTTTTGTACTACAGGTTTAGAACATCCATAAAATAAAAGAGTAAACAATAACAGTAAGCATGTGGCCTTCCACTTCATGATAGTGACCTCCTGCGTTGGAATTCTCAAAATTTGATACCTTTGCAAAACGTCCCCTTTTGCCCAATTTCGGCGTCAGTCTCAAATTCTAAGCCTCGAAATACTCAATGTATTCCTGCATTTAAAATTTTCGCCTTCCTTGAACTTGAACAAAATTGAACATTTTTCAAAAGTCTCAATTTGATGAATTCGTAAGATATTATTCTTGCATATTGGCCTGTCTATTAGTAAAATAAAAAATGATGTTTCAAAATATCCGGTAAAGCAAGAAAATAGGCAACATTTTAGCTTTATGAAACAAAAAACCGGCTGTGCATGAGCTTCAGGTATGATCGAATTCAAAACAGGAAACTGTTTGAGCGCATTAGAGATCGTTAAGAAAAAACCTCGTAGGATCTTGCTATTGTTTATTAAGGGCTTGGCAACTGTTACCATTGTTTTCATTCGTGGCAAGTTTTTTCTTTACGATATCTTATGCGTGAGTTTTTCATGGTTTGAATTTGATTACACCTGAAGCGAATATATTTTCATAACGCTAAATTGTTACGAAAATAGATTATCATGAGCAAAAAAGACTTTCCATTAATTCCCTCCGACAGGGCAGATGATCTTCACAATCTGGAAATAGCCAATTCATCTGACATCGTACTATTTATGGCTGGCAATCAATTCATGGCAATGCAGGAAATTATCTCTGTATTTCAACAAGAATATCCTGAAGTTAAAAAAATCTTCTATGAAACACTTCCCCCGGGCCTTGAACTAAAGCAAATTTTGTCCGGAGGCGCTTTATTCAGGGACAAAATATTAGATATTTATCCTGATATTTATACCTCGGTCAATGAAAACGCTATGAAAATTCTTGAACGCTCCGGCCATATTAATAATGACGACTATTATCTTTATCTGCACAACAGGCTGACCCTGATGGTGCAAGAGGGCAATCCGGTAAATATAAATTCAGTCATAGACATGGGAAGAAATGATGTGCGCATCTCACAACCGGATCCTGAAAATGAGGATATTGCCTTTCATATCATGGATATGTACGGGCTGGCGGGCGGAGATAGTCTTGTACACCGGATTATGGAAGAAAAACGAGCTGAAGGCACAACAATATTAACCATTGTACATCACAGAGAGACACCGCTTCGCATTTCTAAAAAAACAGTAGATATAGGGCCTGTATGGAACACAGAAGTAATTCATGCAAGGTCATATGGACTTGCTTTTGATATTGTTGAGCCCGGCGATGACTTGGATCAGCGAGACAAAATCAATTACTATGTTTGCAAATTATCAAATGCGCCACACCAGGAAAACGCACTGAAGTTTCTTGATTTTATAACATCATCATCAGCTCAACAGATTTATAAAAAATACGGCTTCCTGCCACATTTTAAAGGAAAAAATCATGTCATTAGTAACGGCAGCCAATTTGGAAAAAACTTACCAGATCAGTGAAATTATGGTTAAGGCCATTCGCTGTATAAATTTCAGCATTGAGCCGGCTTCCTTTGTTTCATTTGTCGGACCCTCCGGCAGCGGTAAAAGCACACTGCTCAACATGATTGGCTGCCTCGATCCGCCGACTGGAGGCTCTTTACATGTTGCGGACCAGAATATAGCCCGCCTGAATCGTAAGCAGGCTGCGCTCTTCAGAGGCGAACATATCGGTTTCGTGTTCCAGGACTTTAACCTGATTCCGGTGTTGACGGTCTTTGAAAATGTGGAATATCCGTTACTCATGGTGCAAAACTGGCCCGAACAAAAGCGCAAAAAGCAGGTGCATAATCTGCTCGAAGCCGTTGGCATGGGGGATCAGGGTGATAAATATCCAAGCCAGATATCAGGTGGTCAGAAACAGCGGGTAGCGGTTGCCCGTGCCCTTGTAACCAATGCCAAGCTGGTGCTGGCTGATGAGCCGACTGCAAACCTCGACGGGGAAACGGCAAGCCGGATTATCAATCTCATGAAAAAGATGCGCGATGAATTAGACACCACCTTTATTTTTTCCACCCATGACCCCAGGGTGATGCGGAACGCGGAAATAATTTTTACACTTGAAGACGGCAAGCTCAGGAACGGAGGGGCTCATGCTTAATATTATTAAAATTGCGGCCCGAAATCTTCGCCGGTATCAGCGGCGAACAATACTTACATCCGCGCTGATCACTCTGGGTGTGGTAGCGGTACTGCTCTATATTTCCGTAACAGGATCTTTTAAGGATATGATGGTTGGCCAGATTACAGACTCCATGATCGGCCATTTACAGATTCATCGCAGAGGTTATCTGGCATCCATTGACAACCTGCCGCTCAATCGTAACCTTAATGAACATCAGCTTACAAAGGTAAAAAAGATTTTAAGTAATGTAGATGCTGTTGAATCTTTTTCTATGCGTATTAAACTTGGGGCAATGTTCAGCAATTTTACTGA
>QMMZ01000038.1 GCA_003647525.1 Deltaproteobacteria bacterium
AGCCTGACCAAAGACCTCAAATTTCATGTCTTTTTTAGAAATTTGCTCCGCCGCATATCTCTCCTTTCATACTTTCACTGCAACCACAGGCTCGACGACACAGGATTTAAGGATCTAATTGAACAGGCCGGGAAAATCAAGACCATCAAGCGCTCGCTCTATTGGCATGATTGGGAGCGCTACTCGAATCGCCAGGAGACCCTGATGAAAATGGGGGGATTTATGGGCGAGATTACATATGAAGGAGAGTTAAGGGAGTTCTGGCCGTATATCAGGCTGGGGGAGTATGTGCATGTGGGCAAGGGGAGCGGGTTTGGGTTGGGGAAGTATAGAATAGAGGGGTGACTATGAATTATATAAAACCAAAACGGATTTTTGAAGATTCCGGGACAGTTGATCCCAGAATGTCATACCATGTTGAATTAAAAAATGTGGTTAATACAAGAAAGCAGGATATTAAAACTATGGTTGATCTGGGAAGGTACTTTTCGATATTTGCTCCCAGACAGAGCGGCAAGACCACTTATTTTGAGGATTTTTGCCGCAAGCTGGAACAAGACCCTGTCTACGTGGCTATCCTTCTTAGTTTCCAGAGATACAAGAACCTTGATAAACAAAGATTTTATCAATTAGTTCAAAAAGATTTGTACAGCAAACTGACCGACAGGCTCGAAGCCGTGAATTGTCAAAAGCTGGATGTAATAAGTGCGTATCTAACTACCCATAATTTAACAGATCATATCTCGTTCAGTGAACTCTTCGAAGAGCTGAACCGGAAAATAGAATTCAAGAAAATCATTATCTTTATAGATGAGTTTGACGGCATACCGCTCAATGAACTGGAGAATTTCCTTACCACCCTAAGAGATCTGTATCAGAAATACAAAAAAAGCACTATCAAGGCTTTATATTCTGTAGGTCTGATCGGTATTCGCAACATTACCAAGCTGATTGTGGGAGGTATTTCCCCTTTTAACATCGCTGACCAGGTAAAGCTTCCTTCTTTTACTCTGACCAATGTCCGCGACCTTTATGCACAGTATACCAGAGAGACAAACCAGCCATTTACCGAAGATGCAGTAAAAAAGGTTTTTGATGAAACAGCCGGGCAACCCTGGCTGGTGAACCGGCTTGGGACGATTCTGACGGTTGACATAAAACCGAAAACCACGGATCCAATCACCGCAGAAGATGTGGAAAAGGGAATCATGCATCTCCTTAAAGAAAAAAACAGCCACTTTGATAATCTTTTTGAAAAAGCAAAATTGTACAAAGAGACCTTTGTCCAAATCACATTTAATGGGGTTGACTATAGTCCCGATGATGAAGATCAATCCTGGCTGGAACAATACGGTCTGATCAATGAAGATAATGACAAGGCTGTTGTGGCCAACGCAATATACAAAAGACGATTCTTAAAGTCTTTTTTTCAAGAATCCGGGGCAATCGCAGATACTTCACTTAAGGCCTATTCTACTTCCGATGGGTTTTTGAATATGGAAGCTGTTTTATCTGATTTTGAGGAATACATCATGCAGATAGGTGTAAATGCCTTTTATGCAAGCAAAAAGCCATACGAAAAGACAGGACAATTCCTGCTCACTGCCTGGCTGTATCAGTTTGTGGAACAGGGAAAAGGGGCGCTTAGTTTTGAGGTTTCAACCGGATTAGGTAGAATCGATATCTTTTTGATCTATCAAGGCAGAAAATACATTGTCGAGACCAAAATAAATCGTTCAAGTTTTGAAAGAACTGCGCAAAAGGCGATTGATCAGCTTTGCGGCAAGTATCTTTTAACCGAGCGTGCCAATGAAGGATATGTAGTGATTTTTGACCCTAAAACAACAGTAGGTGAATTATGCACGCCGCAAGAACGGCTGGTGCAAGGGAAGAAGATATTGATCTTTAATATCGGTATAGGAAGATAGGCGTATTTTATTGGAGAGATCCTGTTTTTTTGATCTTCTTGCGCAAAAAATGTGTATTCTCCCCTATGTTAGGAACGTGGACGAAATAGAAAGAATAACATGATTGAAACTGTTTTATCTCAAAATGAAATTTCTATCCGTTTAACAGATGAAAGATGGTCACACATCACAGAAGAGCATTGTGAATTGGCAGGAATACGTTTTGAAGTATTGGAAACTATAGCAAATCCATTGAGAATTTTGGAAGGCGGAGATGAGGAAACAGGTATGGCCCAAATAGCGATTCAAGATTATATAAAATTAATTCCAACAGTGAAACATTCTCCAAGGGGGATATCTGTGGTCATCCTACGATTCTGAAGCTGACGTGCTTTATATTAACTTCAAAAAACCGAGTCATGCTACAGATAGTGAGCTAACCGATGATGATATAATTATACGCTATGAAGGTGAATCTATAATTGGTCTTACTATCTTACATGCCAGTAAACGATGATAATTATAGACTTTCAGATAAATAATTTTACTGCGTTATCAGTCTTCGACGTATAACTAATACGCCTTCCTCCTTCTGGCCTTGTGAAATTAATTATCTGAAAGTCTATAGATTTACACAAAAATGCGCTACTAAAAAGGCGCTCCAGCGGACGGCTAGTCGCTGCCGCTGAGTTTTTCGTTCGGAGGCCTGCTTGATGTTAACCGCAGATCAAGCCAAAAATCGCTCAATTTAGGTGGAAATATAGCCGCTTCAGGTATAATCGAATTCAAACCAGGAAAAACTCACGCATAAGATATCGTAAAGAAAGAACTTGCCATGGATGAAAACAATAGTAACGGTTTAACAAGTACCGCCTAAACCAATGACAATATTCTGCGATGTTCTTTCTTAACGATATCTAATGCGCTCAAACAGTTTCCTGTTTTGAATTCGATCACACCTGAAGCTCTTTCTCAGCCGGTTAATGTTGTATAAAAATGAGTTTGTAAATTTTTTGTTATGAAGGAGATTGTACGGGAGGGGAAGGTGTTGGGTGAAACGGAGATCTGATAAATAAGGGATTGCGGCGCAGGGGTATACTGTGTGATATCATGAAAAAAGAACAAGAATTAAACACAATGGTAGGGTTGCTGGAAGCCAACAGGTTCCTTAACAGTGTTTTGGATGGTATCAAAGACGCAATTATGGTCGTTGACAGGAATTACAGGATAGAAGGAGTAAATGAATCGTTTGTAATAAGAGTTGGTAAACCAAAGCATGAAATTCTTGGCAGACCTTGTTATAGGCTTCTTCATCATCTGAACAAACCATGTGTTTACAACCATCCCTGCCCGGTGAAAGATGCATTTAAAACAGGAAAAACCGCCGAGTTGCTTCATATATATTTTGAAGGGCCTAACATTGCATATTCCAGGATCATAGCCTATCCAATATTGGATGATAAGGGCGAGGTTACACGAGTAATTGAACTGGAAAGAGACGTCACTGAATGGAAAAAAACCGGTGACCAGTTGTATAATATGCAAAAGCTGGTATTCTTGGGGAAGTTGGCGGCTGGTCTGTCCCATGAATTCAACAACCCTCTGGCGGTAATTCTTGGGTTTGTTGATCTTCTTTTAGAAAAAACGGAACAGGGCACCCAGGGCTACGAGATTCTCAAGACCATAGAGAGACAGGCATTTAATTGTAAACGGATTGTTGAAAACCTTATAAGCTTTGCCGCATCTCCGGATGTGACCAAGTATTCTACTGACGTCAATGCAAATCTTGAAAGTGTGATTTCTGTGGTTATGGATATTTTACGTGCGGAGAAGATCGTTATAGAGAAAAACCTTGCAAAAGATCTGCCAAGAGCAAAAGGAAATCCAGGACATTTACGGCAGGTCTTTATGAACCTGATTACCAATGCTGTTGCCGCTATGCGCGGAGGAGGGCTTTTAACCATTTCTACCAGATATAATAGCCCTGAAAACAAAGTAGAGATTCTTTTCAAGGACACAGGCCATGGTATTAAAAGGGAATACAGAAAGGAAATCTTTGACCCTTTTTTCACCACAAGAGAAGTAGGGGAGGGGGGAGGCCTGGGTCTTTCGGTCTGTTATGGTCTGGTGTCCAAAAACGATGGAGTGATAACCTTTGAGACAGTAACTGAAGAAGAGGACAAAGAGAACAAAGGCACCACCTTTACTGTGTCTCTGCCTGTCGCTCCTTGACGACCTGGTTCTTTATATAGACATTCAGATAAATAATTTCACTGTGTTATCAGTCGTCGACGTATAACTAATACGCCTTCCTCCTTCTGGCCTTGTGAAATTAATTATCTGAAAGTCTATAGCAGGATAAGGATAAAATGAAAAAAGAAAATACATATTTCTCCGAGAAATATTATAATATAAAAAGGACCATTATCCTTGCCGGCATTCTTGTTATGGCGCTCCTCGTGGTTGCATTCTGTCTGAGCATGTTTTCTGCAGGGCAGATGAAAGAGATCGTCTCTAAAGATTTTAACCGGCAGCAATTGGTATTAGCAAAGTATGCCGCCAATCGGATGGAAAACAGCCTGGATTTTATTAAAAGAGAACTTTCGCTGTTAAACCTTTCTCCATCCATTCAGTATTTGGAGAAGGTATCATGGGCCAGTCGTATGAATACCACCTTATCTGCTGTTAAGGATAACGGTGTCCTTGAAATAAGATTTATAGACCGCAACGGCAGAATTGCCTATATTGTTGATGAGCGGGGAATGTCCCATGTGATACAGGGTAATTTTAGCGATATGGAATGTTTTAAGTGGGTGTATTTAAAAGAAAACAAGAACAGGATTTATGCTGGTGAGATTACACGAGAGAATAAAGGATATCCCGGCCAACTTGTTATGTGCCTGGCCATAGCTACTTATGAGCAATCCGTTGATGAGGCTTATCCGGTGGCTAGCGGAAATTTGTCCGGAGTGCTTTTTTTTACGATAGATGTTACACGGTTGGTTGAAAAGGCCGTCAAAGGTATAAAATCTGGTAAGACCGGATATGCCTGGGTTATAGACAATAACGGTATGTTTTTGTACCATCCGCACAGAGAGTTCATCGGAGAGGATGTCTTTAATGTCCGTGCCATGAGAAAATCCAAGATCTCTTTTTCCCAGATTAATATGATTCAAAAGGAAAAGATGCTCGAAGGTAAGGAGGGAACCGGAAAATATACATCGGGGTGGCACATGGGCATAGAAACCGAAATGAAAAAATTGATCGCGTATGCGCCTGTCCATCCTCGGACGTATTCTCAATCCTTCTGGTCGGTTGCGGTGGTCGCTCCGTTAAGCGAAGTTGAAGACGCTGTCCATTTGGTTTTTATCCGCCAGTCTTATATCCAGGGCAGCATTTTCCTCGCTATTATTTTGGGGAGTGCGTATATCATAAATTTTGAGCGACGCTGGTCCAAGACACTGGAAGCGGAGATAATGAAGAAAACAGAAAATCTAAAGAACTCGCTTGAAGAACTGAAAAAATCAGAGGAGCAATACAAGACCCTTGTAGAAAGTGCAGAGGACCTGATCTTTACTGTAGATAAAGAGGGAAATATCCTGTCCATGAATAGATGCACTGCTAATTTCTTCAGAGATTTTCCGGACGATCTGATCGGCAAAACTTTTCGCGACCTTTTTTCTAAAGAGAGCGCGGACTTGCAGTTGCGTTTTATCAGAAAGGTGTTTAATACAGAAAGAAACGTAAACGTAAAATATCCTGTGGAAGTCGGGAGCCGTGAGTATTGGTTTTCCAGCAACTTTGCGCCCCTTAAGGATGAGGGAGGCAAGGTGTTTGCTGTTTTGGGAATTTCGAGGGATATTACAAAGGGAAAGAAGCTGGAAGAAGAACAGATGTATAATACAGAAAAGCTGGCCTCTTTGGGGAAATTGTCTGCCGGTGTGGCGCATGAACTCAATAATCCTGTGGCGCTGATCCTTGGTTTTAGCGATCTTCTTTTGGAAAAATTGAAAAAAATGGAGCCTGACAGCAAGAGCCATGAGATTGTCAAAACCATAGAAAGACAGGCGCTCAATTGTAAAAAGATAATTGAAAGCATTTTGAGCTATGCCAGACACCCCGAGGCAATTGAGTACAGTGCTGATGTCAACGAAAACATTGAAAAAGTGATTTCTGTGGTTGAAAATATTTTGGTTACAGAAAAGATTACTATAGAGAAGTGCCTCACAAAAGATCTGCCAAAAGTAAGAGGAAATTCAGGACGCTTGCAGCAGGTCTTCATGAATTTTGTTACCAATGCTTTTAGCGCTATGAAGGAAGGCGGGGTTTTGACTGTCTCTACCAACCTCAATAGCTCTAAAAACAAAGTAGAGATTCTTTTCAAAGACACAGGACATGGGATTAAGCGGGAATACAGAAACAAGATATTTGAAGCGTTTTTCACCACAAAAAAGGTAGGAGAGGGCACAGGTTTGGGACTTTCAGTCAGTTATGGTATAATAAATAAATATAATGGAGACATAAGCTTTGAGACAGTGGCTGAAGAAGAGGACATGGAAAGAAAAGGCACCACCTTTAAGGTGTCTTTGCCTGTTGCTATTCCGGACAGTGAACACCAGACTGATCATGCCTAATGCTATATAACTAAACTCAGGTAATCTGCCTGTACAGGAGGTAAGGAAATGGCTGCACAAATTTTGGTTGTTGATGATGAACTTGATATGCTTGCGCTTCTTGCTATGATTATTGCGGAAAAGACCGTGCACAAAGTTACTACCACCAATAATCCCTTAGAGGTGCCGGAATTGATTAAAACAGGAGATTATAATCTGCTGATTTCTGATCTCAAGATGCCGGGTATGGATGGTGTGGAACTTATCGCTGAGATTAGAAAGATAGATAAACATATTCCAATACTTATCATCACGGCTTACGGCTCTGTTGAGTCGGCAGAAGAGGTTATACGTAAAGGCGCCTATGATTGCATCACCAAGCCCTTCCGTAAGGAACAGATATTGATCGCTATTGACAGGGCATTAGAGTGGCAACAGATGAAAAAGGAGCTGCGCCAACTAAAAGAGAAAACAGTTACCAATACTCCATGACCCTTTTTCCTCGAGGTCTCAGGGTCTGTCATGTAACAGTTATTTCATGACAGACCCTCGCCCGTGCACAACATTTATTGCTCCAAAACAACCTTTTTCATCTCATCAAAGATCTCCGTGAGCCTGATCATCCCCTTGAATTTGTCGTCCGACACCACCGGCATCCGGCCTATATTATTGGTCACCATGACGTGAACAGCCTCGGACAGGGGGGCGTCTTCATTTATGCTAACCGGAAACGAAGACATAACCTCTTTGACTGTTTTTTTCAATTGTGCCTTGCATTGTCCTGAAAACTCACCATCGTAATAAAAGACAGGATAGTTTTTAAATGCTTCAGGAGTAAACCAGGAATCGCCACGCACACTCGGGGTATATTTAGGTTCCAGCGCCATCAGGACATCTCTATGAGACAGTTGTCCTATGGGCTTATTGTTTTCGTCCAGAACCAGAATTGCGTGGTGCCCTGTTTTAGCCATAAGTTCATAAGCATCCCTGACAGACTTGTCTGAAGAGATACTATCATAATCTTCAAGCGGGATCATCAGATCCTTTACTTTTCTTTCTGCATTAGTTGCCATTATAGCCCTCCGTTGTAATGTTTTGCCTCAACGTAAAAAACGCAACCAGGATATCTGGAGCGTAAGCAGTCTATTTCTTCTTGACCTGTTCAAAGACCCGTCCGGGATGGGCTTCCAGCTCACGGATCCTGCTTTCCTGGATTTTTTGTTCATGGGCCTTTTTCTTCTCATATGCCCGGGTCATTTTTTCCAGCAACTCATCGAAATCTGCGGGTTTCATGATGTAATCAAAAGCTCCGAGTTTCAGCCCATCAATAGCCGTTTCTACAGTTGAGTGGCCAGTGAGCATAATCACCTCCATGAGCGGCCTTATTCTTTTCATTTCCTTAAGAGTTTCCACACCGTCCATACCCGGCATTTTGACATCCAGTATTACCACATCAAAAAGTAGTTTATCCAGAATCTCCAGTGCCTTTTCCCCGCTTTCCGCACCGGTAACATTAAGTTCTCTTTTTTGAAGACGTTTTATAAATGTTTCGCGAAAATCATCCTCATCGTCAACGACCAACACCCTAAAGTCTTTCATTGTTATCCCTCCTTTAGTTTATATTCTGTTCAGCAAACTTCAAGACTTGCCACATGCCGATTTCGAGACTCTAACATCAAAGGTGTCAAGTATATAGCAGGTATATAAGTATCCCTATGGCAATTGTTGCAAGCCTTGCCTTGCTTTTGTTTCTTTGCAAAAACTCTATTTGCACATAACGACCCTTTTTGGGATCAGCAACACATTCAAGCGCAAGATTTAAAAGAAATACAATTAAAACGATATTTATCAGCGACCCTCCCAGATCAGACAGCCTTCTCCCAAACAGCTCATAAGAGCCGACTCTCTTTCTGCAGGCGTCAACATATGAATCTCTCGGTCCAAAACCCTCGTCAAATGACAAAGAAGCGACCATTTGCTGAAACATACTTTCGTATGGGGCAGCGTTATCTACGGCATAAAGGTTAAGATCAAGGTAAATTAGATGAGTTCCTCCCAAAAATACCATGTGAAATTCTTTTGCCTTGTCGCCACCTGAAAGTCTGTAGGTGCAGATAAAACAAAAACGCTTATTCTCCTTATCGTAAACTGGATTTCCTACGATGACATTTTCAGCCATTTTTTCGCCAAGTTTCTTTTTTATGAGCTTTCCAAATTTCTTGGTCACTTTGGGATCAAAAAAATCATCTATCGTAAGATAATCAGTAAAGACCTTGAAGCGCTTTTTTTTATGCTTATAGGTCTTGATACCCAGGAGAACAAGGCTCTTTGTTTTTTGGGGATGGATAAATATCTTATCATACTCTTTCAGGGCGTCTTTGCACAACTTGCGTTGCTCCGGATCAAGGACACCGACAGGAAGCCACCCTTGTGATATCTCTTGAAACCCGGCAGATATGGCGATAGAGAAATGGGCAGTATCATCTGTATAGATACTTTCTCCGGCCGCCTCAAGGGCAGAGATGTCAAAACTAAACAAAAAGCACCCCAGGCAGATTATTATCATCCAATATACATTGGCGCTTTTTTTTGTTTTTCCTTTTCTTGCCACCAGTTTATTTCCTTGTCCGGCACTTATCATTTAACCGGCAATCGAGGGCCAGGGCAAAATATTCCAGTATCCAAAGAAGCAGACCAGCCAGAGGATCGCCATTGATATAAATACAAATGGAAGACCATATTTGACAAAGTCAATGGGGGCGAGAAGCTGCTCCCCTGTCTCCGGATGTTTTGCCATCCCGTAGGCAATAGCGTTGTTTACAGTGCCTACAATCATAGCGTGGGCATAGGAAGACCCGAATGAGCAGGCAAGTCCAACCTTCCACAGGTGTACATCTCCTATGGCGGCCATGGGAAGCACCACAGGACCGAGGGCACCGACTGCCGCGCCGTCACTCATGAAGTTGGTCGCAATAGTAG
>QMMZ01000039.1 GCA_003647525.1 Deltaproteobacteria bacterium
GGGCTGCCGCTGCTATAACAGGTGCAAAGATAAAAGTTAAAGGAATATCAAAAAACTCAAGTCAGGGCGATGTGCGTTTTGCAGATGTTCTGGAAAAAATGGGTTGTAGGGTATTTCATGAAAATGACGGCATTTCCGTGTACGGGGATAAACTCTCGGCCATTGAGGTTGATATGGCCAACATGCCGGATATAGTCCCTACCCTTGCTGTTGTGGCGGCTTTTGCCAGAGGAACAACCATTATAAAAAATGTTGCACATTTAAGAGAAAAAGAATGCGATCGTCTAAGTTCTGTGGCAACAGAACTTTCAAAAATGGGAATTGAAGCAAATACAACTGAAAATGGTTTGGTTATAAAAGGCGGAAAGCCGGTTGGAGCAGAAATTAACACATACAATGATCACCGGATAGCCATGAGTTTTGCTGTTGCCGGCATTGTGGTTCCAGACATCAAAATAAAAGATGAAAAGTGTGTAGAAAAATCTTTTCCTGAATTCTGGAGTGTCTTTGAAAGACTTTATAAATAATGAATATATATTTAATAGGATACAGGTGTACCGGAAAGTCTTCAGTAGGAAAATCTCTTGCTAAAATACTCGGATGGTCTTTTCTGGATGCCGATGTTGAACTTGTTAAGGAATACAAAATAATTATTTCTGAAATTGTGGCTACAGAGGGCTGGGAATCATTTCGAAAAAAAGAAAAGCATGTATTGAAAAGACTTAGTTCTCTTGACAAACACGTGATAGCAACAGGAGGCGGAGCTATCCTTGATGAAGAAAATGTAAAAAATATTAAAAAAAGCGGGGTCAGTATCTGGTTAAGAGCAACACCTGAAACTGTCAAGGATAGAATTTTAAAGGATGAAACTACAGAGGATTCACGTCCATCTTTAACATCAAAAGGGCTCATGGAAGAAATCGAAGAAACCCTTATATACCGGAATCCCTTTTATGAAAAGGCAATGGACTTTTCTGTGTATACAGATAATATTGATATAAAAAATGTATGCCTGACTATACAAAAAAAACTTAATAGTATGGATGCATTGTAGAATTTTGGATTTAAGGAATTCTATCAATTTTAATAATAGTTCACCACGGATTTTCATGGAACTACACTGAATTATCGTAACTAGTCATTGTTTACAATTTTCAGTGAAACTTCGTGTTGTTCCGTGGTAATTTTTTTCAAAATCGAAAAAAGGTAGCAAATATGCCTGGTAACACTTTTGGAAAGATGTTTAAAATAACGACATGGGGGGAATCACATGGAGAAGCTGTCGGCGTTGTAATTGATGGTTGCCCTCCAAAGATTCCTCTTGATGAGAAAATTATTCAGGTAATGCTGAACCGCAGACGTCCGGGCATGTCGGTTGCTAGTACAAGTCGAAAGGAACCTGATTCAGCTATTATTATGTCGGGCGTATTTGACGGCTTTACAACCGGCACTCCTGTTATGATTATGGTTAAAAATAAGGATGCTGATTCAAAGGCTTACGGGCCTTATGCGGATCTCTTTCGTCCCGGACATGGAGATATAACATATCTGGCTAAATATGGCATACGCGACTGGCGGGGAGGCGGCCGTGCCTCTGCACGAGAAACTGTTGGAAGGGTAGCGGCAGGAGCAGTTGCAAAAACTTTTCTGGGGAGAAAAAATGTCAGAATTCATGCGTACACTGTGGAACTTGGCGGGATAAAGGCAGAAAAGCGCGATATAAAAGTAATGGATAAAAATATGTTTTTCTGCCCGGATATGGATGCTGCTGAAAATATGGAAAAAAGAGTTAAAAGTGTGCGGAAAAAAGGTGATTCATTAGGAGGTATTGTAGAAATAAAGGCGGAAGGGGTTCCAAGGGGTTTGGGTGATCCGGTATTCGACAAACTTGATGCAGATCTTGCAAAGGCAATAATGAGTATAGGTGCAGTAAAGGGAGTCGAGATCGGCTCAGGTTTTGAGGCTGCCGCAAAGCTTGGCTCTGAAAATAATGATCCAATAACTCCTGAAGGCTTTACATTAAACAATTCCGGAGGAATCCTTGCCGGAATATCCAACGGCGACGATATCTTAATACGCGCAGCCGTTAAACCTATACCTTCAATTACAATTGAACAAAACACAATTGACCGGTTCGGAAATCAAAGAACAATTTCCACAAAAGGACGTCACGATATATCGGCTATACCACGCATCAATGTTGTATGTGAAGCAATGACATGCATTGTACTTGCAGACCATTTATTAAGACAAAAAGCAATATCATGGACAGATTAAACATAGGTATAATCGGCGGAACAGGAGGCATGGGCCGCTGGTTCAAGCGTTTTTTCTCTGAAGCCGGCCACAATGTTTTAATTGCCGGCAGAAAAACGGAATTCACTTATAAAGATGTTGCCCAAAGGTGTGATGTAGTGATCTTAAGCGTGCCCCTTGATGCAGCCATATCTATTTCCGAGGAAATTGGCCCTGTAATGAGTCAAAATCAGCTTCTTATGGATTTTTGCTCTCTTAAAGAAAGTATTCTAAAAAATATGCTTTCTTCTACCTCAGCTCAGGTAACAGGAACACATCCACTTTTCGGTCCTTTTACTGATTCCATAATGGGGCAAAACATAATTGTCTGCCATGGAAGAGGAACTAAATGGCTTGAATGGCTCGAAGATGAATTTACAAAAAAAGGGGCAATTCTTACGCACATGGATCCGGTTACACACGACCGGAATATGGCTGTTGTCCAGGGGCTAACCCATCTTTTAACAATCTGTCTTGGCAGAACTCTCCAAAAGTTAAACATGACCCCTTCTGATGCTGTCTTGTATTCAACCCCTGTGTTCAGGTTAAAAATCGATCTGCTGGCACGTCTGTTTGCGCAAGATCCTGGCCTGTATGCAAGTCTTATAGGTAAAAACGCACATGTTAAAGATGCTGTAGATACTTTTTTATCTGCTATGGATGAAGCAAAGGAATGCCTGTTATCCGGTCAGGACGAAAATGCAATATCTTTTATGGAAAATATCCGAGACTTTCTCGGAGATTATTGTCAGGACGGCCTTGAGGAGAGCAATAAAATATTAACAGCTCTTTATTCGGAAAAGAACAATTCTCATTCATAATTCATTACATAACCTTCAAAATCCTTTTCCAGAAGAAAATGCGATATCATTTCACTGACCTTGTCCGCAGTATCAACTCGATAAACCCCTTTCTCATCACGACCAGCCTTTTTTTTAGCATTTTCAACTATTGCCTGAAGAGATCTGGTAGTCATTTCAACATTGGCATTTACAACAATTGTATCTTTAGAAGCACCCATTATGTGTCTATCCCCTTCCTGTTCCAATCTGTTGCTTGACACTCAATCGTCTTTTCCTATATAGTGCCTGAACGAAAACCCCTAGTTCCGAGCAGTCATTGCGAGGAGTGAGGAACGAACGACGAAGCAATCCCCTTGCTTCCGGGAGATTGCTTCGGTCGTACCTCCCTCTTTGACTTTATGGCAATTCCACAATAAGGAATTGCTAACCAACTGAATTTACAGGTTGTTTCGCCTTGCGTTGGTAGCCTCAAAACATAAAACTGTAAACTGTAAACCGTGAACTGTTACCTATATATATTTTTTGCTTTTTATCATCAACATCTATTTATTAAATTTTTAACACCCTGTTCGCTTGCCGCGGGGAGCTTCATTATGAGGAAAAATGAAAACCGGATTTGAAAAAAAACTTCTTTGCATAGGAGCCGGCTATGTCGGCGGTCCTACGATGGCTATGATCGCTTATAAATGCCCGCAATATAAAATAACTGTTGTAGATATCAACCATAAGCGGATAGCTGAATGGAACTCTGACAAGCTCCCCATATATGAGCCGGGTCTTGACGAAATTGTAAAAGCTGCCCGTGGAAAAAATCTTTTTTTCAGTACAGATGTAGACAAAGGTATCAAAGAGTCTGATATTATTTTCGTAAGTGTCAACACTCCTACCAAAACATTTGGCGTTGGCGCCGGCATGGCTGCTGATCTTCAATACTGGGAAAAAACCGCAAGGCATATTTTGCAATGTGCTGAATCACCGAAAATAATCGTAGAGAAAAGTACTCTTCCGGTTAAAACAGCCCTGGCTATGGAAAGAATTCTCACCTCCAATAATAATAAAATTCATTTTGAAGTGCTTTCCAACCCCGAATTTTTAGCTGAAGGCACGGCTGTTCATGATTTGGAAAATCCAGATAGAGTTCTAATCGGCTCACGGCAGACAGAAAGCGGAATAAAAGCCGGAAATGAGCTGGTCGAGATATATACAAACTGGGTAAACAAAGACCGAATTATTACTTCTGATATCTGGAGCAGCGAACTTTCCAAACTGGTTTCAAACGCATTCCTGGCCCAAAGGATATCGTCTATAAATTCGATTTCCGCGCTGTGTGAGAAAACAGATGCCGACATTACCAATGTCACAAAAGCCGTTGGATTTGACACTCGTATTGGAATGAAATTCTTAAACGCAAGCATTGGTTTTGGTGGATCATGCTTTAAAAAAGATATTCTTAATCTGGTTTATCTTTGCAGGCATTATGGCCTTAATGAAGTCGCCGACTACTGGGACAGCGTGGTAAAAATTAATGATTTCCAGAAAGAACGTTTTGTAATTAACATGCTTACAACGATGTTCAATACACTGGTTAACAAAAAAATATGTTTTTTGGGATTTGCGTTTAAGGCAAATACAGGAGACACAAGAGAAAGCCCTGCCATATATATAGCCAAAAGATTAATTGAGGAAAAAGCAGAGCTGGTAATAACTGATCCTGAAGCTCTTAAGAACGCAAAGATTGATTTGCAGAATATTGATGCTAACGTAAAATATGTTGAAGACCCTTATGAAGCGGCTGCCGGAAGCTATGCTATAGCTATAATGACTGAATGGGATATATATAAAGACCTTAACTATGAAAAAATTTATAACTCAATGATTAAACCGGCCTTTTTCTTTGATGGTCGTAATATCGTTGACCATCAAAGACTTTTTGAAATCGGGTTCAATGTATTTCCAATAGGAAAGCCGGCATTAACGCATTTTTAGGTAAAATTTTACCACGGAAAAACACGGAGTTTCACTGAAAATTATAAACAATGAGTAGTTACAATAATTCAGTGTAATTCCGTGAAAATCCGTGGTGAACTATTATAATTAAAGGTATTTCCATGAAATATTATGATAATAAACGCATATTAATTACAGGCGGCGCAGGTTTTTTGGGCTCTCATCTTTGTAAACGACTAGTCAGTGAAGGTTATGAAGTTCTATGCATTGACAATTGTTTTACAGGTGCCAGAAAAAATATAGCAGACCTTCTAAGTAATCCAAATTTTGAATTTATTCGTCATGACATTACTTTTCCGCTTTATATAGAGGCGGATGAAATATATAACCTCGCCTGTCCCGCATCTCCGATTCATTATCAGTTTGATCCGGTTCAGACAACAAAGACGAGCGTACACGGCGCCATCAACATGCTGGGACTGGCCAAACGGGTAAAGGCTAAAATCCTGCAGGCATCCACGAGCGAAGTTTACGGTGACCCTGAAATTCATCCTCAGCCTGAAAGTTACTGGGGAAAAGTAAATCCTATCGGACCAAGGTCTTGCTATGATGAGGGGAAAAGGTGCGCTGAAACACTTTTTTTTGACTACCATCGTCAGCATGAGCTTAGAATCAAAGTTGCGAGAATATTCAATACATATGGCCCGCGAATGCATCCAAATGATGGGCGGGTAATCAGCAATTTTATTGTACAGGCGCTTTCAAATAAAGACATAACTGTCTTTGGTGACGGATTACAGACCAGATCTTTTTGCTATGTTGACGATCTAATAGAAGGCTTGATCAGAATGATGGACTCACCTGATGATTTCACTGGTCCGGTCAACCTTGGAAACCCAAATGAATCCTCTGTCCTTGAATTAGCAAAAAAAATCATAGAAATAACCGGATCTAAATCAAAGATTGTTTTCAGGCCGCTGCCCCAGGATGACCCATGCCGACGTCAGCCGGATATCAGCCTGGCTAAAGAAAAACTCGACTGGGAGCCTGTTATCAAACTGGATGAGGGGCTGAAAAAGACTGTTGAATACTTTGATAAAATATTAGCAAATGAATAATAATACCAAACAGCCGGCATTTATAAATGTGGTGTATAAGCTGGGCCTGAAGAATACAGAAACAGGGGTCGGGTATTTTTCATGCAGCCCTATGAAAGAAATCAGCTTTAAAGAATCAATTGAATACCTGAGAGATCATCCCTATGATACTTTTATGCATAAACATCTTTTAGATATTATCGCGAATTTTGATGAAAAAAAGATAAACAAACTCATTAAGGAAGCGAGGCAGGATGATTATACTTTGTCGGCATTATTATATGAAGCTTCTCTATTATATGATAACTTCAACTTATTTAAAAAATATTTTGAACCAGAAGAAACAAAGAAGCTTTCAGCTTACACTCCGCTTAACCTTATCAAATCCAGCCTTTTAGACGATCATGATCTTCATTCAAAATGGATTGCTGTTTTCAAAAGCAACATCTTCGAGCATAAGCCGCTTCCAGCGCCTGATGATATCAAACTGCCGCTATTGTTCGGCAAAGAAAAACTTTCGGAGATACAAGATAATTATGTCCATATTCGTGGAATCCATGACAAAATAGCAGGGAATTGCTCAAAAAAAGATAAATACATTACTCCGCTTAAGACAACCGCCCAGCACGCTCTGAACAAACTTACAGAATATGATATCCTCACGGATACGGAAATGAGGCACGAATCATCCCTGAGCCCTTTTGCGCTTCTCAGGAAATGGCATATCGGCTACTCCGTCAGGAACAGCCGGCACAACTATATTTTTATAGGCGATCAAACCAGTTACGGCAAGGGTCTTTCTCTTGATGCAGCCCGGGCATCGTACAGCATGGAAATAGTTGAACGCAAATCAGCATTTACCGGCTTTACCTCAGAAGGTACATTTGATTTCATAAAGGAATATCCATTAACTCATGCAAAATACGAGGATCTGATCAAAGATGGGAAAAACGCATTAAATCCAAACGATCTTGTTTTAGAAACTCCATACAATAACGAAGCACTATTCTGGCTTGAAGGTGAACAGCAAATTGGCCGGAGTATACAATCTATCCTAATTCCAGCTCAGTGTGTATTTCTTTTTTGCAATTTGGATGAAATTGATCTGTTCAGCGGACTTGGTTCAACTGGTCTTGCGTCCGGGAACTCCATAGAAGAGGCAAAAATAAATGCTCTATTAGAAATTATTGAACGTGAAAACGAAGGATTATCTTTTTATACCCCCTCTCGATGCTTCAGACTTGAGGCTGAAAACCCTCAGATCGCAAATTTATTAGAAGAGTATCAAACCAAAGGCATAATAGTTCAATTCCAGGATATAAGCCAGCCATTCGGTGTCCCATGCTACAAGTGTTTTATTGTCAGCCAAAAGGAAGAAATCGTTAAAGGAACCGCTGCTCACCTTGATGGCAAAAAAGCTCTTATTTCCGCCTTAACTGAAACTCCTTATCCCTACCCTAATGGACCTGCTTCAAATCCAGGCCCCGATGAGCTGCCAACGCTTTGCTTTGAAAATCTGCCCGATTACTCAACCAGTAATCCTGTTAAGGATCTGGCAATTCTTGAAACTCTGCTTATAGCTAATAACTACAAACCGCTATATGTAAACTTGACCAGAAAAGACCTTGCTATACCTGTAGTAAAAGCTTTAATACCCGGAATGGAGATGATAACGGATTTTGATCGCTTTTCCAGGGTTAACCCGAGGCTTTTCGCTAACTATCTTTGTAGCCGTTCACGGCTTGAAACTTGAACGCTTACCTATCTTTTTAATCATTGCTCCTGCAAGTAATAAATCTTCTTTGGTTGTAATTTTAACGTTGCACCTGCTTCCCATGACAACCCTTACCTTTATTCCAAGTTGTTCTACCAACATAGCATCGTCTGTACCATTAATGCCAGTATGCATAGCATTTTCATGTGCTCTTCTTATCAGGTTATATTTAAAAGCCTGGGGAGTCTGTGCAAGCCATATTGTATTTCTTTCAATTGTATTCTCAATAAATCCTGAGCTGTTAACTCTTTTTAAAGTATCATATGCAGGTATGCCAAATATGCAAGCGTCATAATCACTTGCACATGTTATACATTCTGTTAACTGTTCAGAGCGGATAAACGGACGCACGCCATCATGGATAACTACAATACTATCATCTATAATATTATCAATTGCCAGAAGACCGTTATAAACTGAATCCTGACGTTTAGCGCCGCCAGGTACAAGGCTTATCTTTTTTTGAAAATTCTGTTGATTGAGTATATTCTCATTACAAAACGCAAAATCTTCCTCCGGAACGACAAGAAAAATTTCATCTATCATATTACATTCACTAAATACCGCAATTGTATGGCTTATAAGCGGACGGTCATCAAGCAATAAATACTGCTTGCGTACGTTATCGTCCATCCTTATACCATTGCCTGCGGCTACGATTATTGCTGAAGTCATCATAAATAGAATCAAATTACCACCCCCAAAAGGAAGTGGCTTGTTTTTTTAGTCCTGGAAGGCACCATGTTTTGAGTGCCTAAAGTGAGCTAAAGTGCCTAAAATGCCTAAAGTTAAGGAATGCGCCTCCGGCGCTGTTAATTTTATATGAATTAATGGAGCGAAGCGACACCTTAACTTTAGGCATTTTAGCTCACTTTAGGCACTTTAATATACTATTTTAGGTAACTAAGCTCTTTTGGAAGAGGTACGCCTTTTCCCATTGTATCTTCACCATAATTGACACTGGTAAGAATTTTAATGTCTCTTAACGCACGAACATCTCCTTCAAATCTAACGGCAGTTATGTTTTCCTTCTGGATCTTCCCTCCTGCCCACTGTATATCAAGAACGCTGCTTGCATCAAACCTGTCTTGTCCAACACAAAGTTCCACCTGACCGCCATAATATCGAACAATTTTAGCAACAAGAAGACTGGGCCTGCTGTGGAAACCCAGTTTAACTGGAATACCTACAGAAATTGAAGAACGCTCAATATTTTCATTCAATATCTTACCGGCCAGGTCTTTACCGGTTGTCAGGAAGTGACAGACATAATAAAGTCCGTAATTAATTGTCAGATCAAGGAGAACTTCAGAATCAACAAGTAATAATAGCCTTTCCTGAACCTTTTTGTAGATGTTCTTATAACCAGCCTCATGGAGGTGACGTTCATAAAAATGCAGAAGCCTTCCTGTCATTTGAAGAAGATGAAATACAACTGAAAAACAACCGCGGAGATCCTTGAGTTTCCTGTTACCAAACCTGTATCCACCATGTATTACATATGTATCAAAAGCAGACTGAAGATTGTGTACGAGCATCTCAAATCGTCTTATCTCAACCTCATTGATCA
>QMMZ01000040.1 GCA_003647525.1 Deltaproteobacteria bacterium
ATAGAAATTCCCGAAATAGTTCTGGTGGAAATTTTAGTTAACGCTTTGGTGCATAGAGACTACTTTATCCATGATTCAATAAAACTCTTTGTTTTCGAGAACAGGATAGAAATAAAAAGCCCGGGCAAATTGCCGAACAACCTTACTGTCGAAGATATCAAACATGGGATTCAGCGGCGTTCAAGGAATGTCATTCTTACTTCTTTTGTAAGTGATATATTACCGTATAGAGGTGTGGGGAGCGGTATCCTGAAAGCATTAAAAGCTTATCCTATGATTGATTTTGAGAATAATACTCAAGCTGAATATTTCAAAGTTATTATTTACAGGCCTGAGGAAACGAGATGAGTTGACATTTATTATTTCCAAAAAAGAAAAAACAATTTACAGCAACATGGTGCCGCTTGACTCCGGCGTTGAATATCAATTTGCAGCCGAAAACCAAGCCTTATAAAACGTTTGAAAAAATACGGGTTAGTGAAGAACCAATCCTGACGGAAGGGTTTCACCGAAAATAGCATTTTCTTCACTTTTAGCCATTGGAACTACATCTTCTAAAAATTTTATATGAGGACCTAAGATATCATATTGATTCATCCAGTCTATTATGATGTTTATAATTGATGAATCAAGATCTCTCATTCGATCACCGGTTTTGCGGGCAAGCTGAGCCATTGCCATACCAACCGGTTTTGGATTGCGCCACGTCCTGGACAGTATTTCTTCAATCCATGAAGATATTTCTTCAGGAGGAATTACCCTGTCAACAGGGCCATAAAGAAGTTCACGAGCACCTATTCGCGAAAGAGACCATAAATACTGGGGGTTGCATTTTTTGGGTTTAATCTCTGAAAGAAGCATACGCCCCCATTGAATCTTATCTTTTACCAGAAGCCTTTCCATATTCGCAACCGCCATCCAGATTTCCAGACGCTCCTGGTGCGGTACTCTGCACTTTGTTCCCTTTTTAGGCATTATAATGGGAGCAAGTTCCTGAATGAACTGTCTTTGCTGCCCTGCGCTAAGCCCCCCTGCCACTCTTCTCCACAATATCCACCATTCAGAACATACCTGTGCATTTCTTGAATGAATAGTACCATGCTTATGAATCTTCCATAAACTCTTTACCCGATACTCATCAAAACCATCTCCAAATCCCGGCCTCATACAAAATCCAATCAGATTAAGCCACCTGCTTTCATGTTCAGGCCCGAAAGTACGAGTTTCAACAAGTTTAATCAGCTCGTCGGAAATTCTCCGAATAAATCCAAGCGGCCATCTTTCCCTGGATCTTCCGACTTTTTTTGTTACAACCTTACCTGAAGTTTTAAGCGCGCTGCTATCTGTTCTGTCCGAAAAGATAGTTTCAACATATGAACAAACTTCATCCACAATAGAGTCTTCAAATATTTCTTTGTCAGTGATATCTACAGGTGTTAATGCATCCCGTAATTGAAACTGTAACTTCCAGCGATGATTGCTTGTTAGAGAACGACACCATAGAGCAAGTGTGCCCATTTCAGTATAATCTGATTCAATCCGAACAGGAATCCCTGTCTTAACGCCTTTCTTTCCATACTGAACAACTGTTTGTATGGGCGGAAGGTACGTCAGTGAATCGTCTATCTCAACAAGGTCGCCGCATCTGTCTCCTGAACGAAAGCTTGAGCTGTAAACATCAAAACTAACCGGCTGATTTGCAAGAACCTCAAATTTTTTGTCCTTCAGCTCAATAGTTGTGCCCTCCTCAAGACCGCGTTCTACCAGACAGACAGCAAATTTTTTATCAGTCTTTTTTGGTAACCCTTCAATAGTATCTGACTCCTTTTTTGAAATACCCAGATAATAAGCTCTTGCACTTCCACTTCCAACCCGCACTCCCTTTCCAGTCTTAACAAGGCCGTAGTATGATGCACCAAGCGCAACAGAAAGATCAGGATCTTTATTTTCTAATACTCGAGGAAGATCAGAAGAAAAATCAGATTTTTTTTCATTATTCGACGTTCGATGTTGGACGTTCGATGTTGGACGTTCATCTTTTAATCTGTTCTTAAACCAGTAACGTATGGCAGCTCTTATTCTCTCCTGAATAACAGCAGGTTTTAATGATCCGCCATTAAAAAGGATAAGATCAGGAGCATGATCTTCCCTGTTTAATACTTTTATAACATCCTCTTTATGTTTATCCAGGAAATTGCCCAGATGCCTTGTTATGGCTGGCTCCTGTTCATATGGAAGACCAAATTCAGTTATTCCTTCCCTGATATTTATTTTCTTTATGTCTTTTGGATCAGCAAGCGGAAAAAAACCTTCCAGCACTGTTTTCTCAATCTCTTTACGCCCGAGTTCTGCTGAAACCGTTCCCGCAATAAGCTTGCTGCCCTCCCCCATTAATGTAATTTTTTCTGATTCCGCATCTTCGTTTAAAATGTTTTCCTTGGCCTTTCTGCACTGATGGCATAGAGTTCTCCACCTGTCCCCGCTTAAAGATATCCTTTTTTTGGACAAACGCTGTTCTATATTGCTTGCAAGCGCAAGATCAACATTGTCACCTCCGAGGATTAAATGATCTCCAACCGCTATCCTCTCGAACCTGGGGCTTCCCTCAACCTCTCTCAAAGTTATCAATGTAAAATCAGTAGTCCCGCCCCCAACATCGCAGACAAGAATAAGCTCATTCGGATTTACAAATTTATTCCAATTATGCTCATGACGAATCAACCAGCTATAAAAAGCCGCAAGAGGTTCTTCCAGTAAAGTTACATTGCTTAAACCAGCCATTGATGCGGCTTCAACTGTAAGATCGCGGGCAACTTCATCAAATGAGGCAGGCACAGTTATAATTATTATCTGGTTTTCAAGATATAGATCCTCATCATCGCCTTTTGAGCTGTTCCACGCTTTTTTTATATGTTTCAGATATGATGCGGTAGCCTCAACAGGTGAAATTTTAAATACCTCATCACCTGCTCCCCAGGGAAGAATCCGGGCTTTTCTATCCACATTACTGTGGCAAAGCCAGCTTTTTGCAGATGATACAAGTCTGCCAGGTACTTTTGCCCCATGATCTCTTGCAAAAGCTCCGACAAAATTTTTTTCATCGCTTGTCCATGGAAGTGATACAGCCTCTTCTGAAATATCATACTTCCCCGGGATATAGAGAAACGATGGTAAAACAGGAAGTCTGGAAACTTCTCCAAAACCTGTCAGTTGAGGAACTTTAAATATCTTTGTTTTATACTTCTTTTTTGTATCCGACAGAAGATCCACATACGATACAGCAGAATTGGTAGTCCCTAAATCAATACCTATTATGAAATGTTTCTCAAGAAGATCCAAAATTTTCTTTCTCCCTGACGTTAAACTCCAGTTTCCATCTGCGGTCATCCTCCCTGGCAACACACCATAATTCAAGAGTTCCGACTTCTGTTATATCTATTTCGAGGTTTACGGGAATAACGCTGCCATAATCTCCATCCAGCGTGGTCTCAATTGTTGCTATCTCATTAATTTCGTTAATCTCATCTTCCCAGTCATCAACCACCGTACCTAATGAATCTTCAGGTCTTAATGATGATCCTAAAAAATCAAATTTTACAGGTTCACCTACCACTATAATAAATTCCTGATCTTCAAGTTTTGCTTTGGTACCTTCCTCCATACCGAAAGGTGCAACACAAAGCGCCCTTGTTGGAGCAGGCATACCTGGCACCGCAGGCATTGATGCGGCAATACCTATGTAGTATGACTGGCCAAGACCGCTTCGAATGCGTATGCCTTCTCCGCGCCTTGCCAGGCCATAATAAACAGCCCCCCTTGCAACAGACAAATCAAAATCTTTTGTATCAATCTCTTTGATAGATGAGGAGCTTCCATATCCAGCCCAGGATGATAATACTTCCTTTATGCGTTTTCTTACAGGCTCGGGTTTCATAACGCCGCCATTAAAAATAATAGCATTGGGCGCCCTGTTACTTTCACCATCAATTTTATGCCTGCCAAGAAAGGATGCAAGGTGATGCGTAATTGCAGGATCTGATTCATACGAAAGACCAATCTCCTTTAGACCTGTCTTTTGATTTGTTATGGGCTCGGCAGTTATCTCACACTCTGGGAAAAAACCGTCAAGAATGATCTGCTGCACATCATTCATTGAAAGTTCCGTCTTGATTGTACCACCTATCAAACTGCTGCCCCTGCCCAGTATTGTAACAGGATAGTTCTTTTTTTCAGGATCAGATAATACATTTTCCTTTGCTTTGCGGCAACTGTGCCAAAGGCCACGCATCTGCCATGGATCGAGTTTAGTGCCTTTTGCGGCCATCTGTCTTGAAACAGAATACGCAATGGCCAGATCCATGTTATCACCTCCTACAAGAAGATGATCACCAACAGCTATCCTTTCCAGTAAAAGCTCACCATCATTATCAGATACATTGATTAAGCTGAAATCACTTGTGCCTCCGCCGATATCACATACAAGAACAAGGTCTCCCTCTTTAATGCTATCTCTCCATTGATTACCTGAAGATTCGATCCATGCATAAAATGCAGCCTGGGGTTCTTCAAGTATAGTGACATTTGATAGACCTGCCATACTTGCTGATTTTACAGTAAGTTCTCTTGCAACAGCATCAAACGAAGCTGGAACAGTTAAAAAAATCTCCTGATTTTGAATGAATAATTTTTCATCATCCCCAGCTATTATGTTATTCCATGCATCGCGAATATGCTGTAATATGGTTGCTGAAGCTTCAACCGGCGAAAGCTTCGGCTGTTTGTCTTCACCCCCCCATGGAAGAACCGGCTTATTCCTGTCAATCATTGTGTTGCAAAGCCATGATTTGGATGAAGAAATCAGGCGGCCCGGGATTTCCGCACCTCTATCTCTGGCATGCTCGCCAACAACATAATGAGTTTCATTATCCCATGGCAGATTAAGCGCTTCATCCATAACATCGTTTTTTTCGTGCATAAGAATAAAAGAAGGCAGTATTTCTCTTTTCTCTACCGTTCCCGGACCTGTTAACTGAGGTATCTTAAGCATCTTTATATTGGAAGTTTCACCCTTTATAATATTAGCTTCAGTATATGCTACAACACTATTGGTTGTCCCTAAATCTATCCCAATTATATAAACCGGTTCAGACAATATAAAACTCCTTTTGTAACTACTCGGGTTTACGGTTTACGGTTCACGGTTGGCTACTCGTTGCTAATCCAATCATCCAACCACTCGACCAGCCGCCACGTAGGACGGCCCTACCACCACTCGACCATTTTACACTATTTCGACTTCTGCGGGAGCAATTATACTGGGCTCCTGACTGCTTGACAGGGTCGGCATTTCTAATCTTTTAGCTTTCCACCCTCTGTGGCGGACTATGCCTTTAAAAGGCGGCTCACCTGTTACATTGCCTGTCAACTTTATGACAACTGGATTAAAATCCTGCTGAATTGTTATCTCGTCACCTTCTTTTTCGCGAATTACACTTTCCGGAGATATGGCTCTATCAACAACTTTCTTGCAGCTTTCGTGAATACTTCGAACAGCAGCGCCTATCTGTGAATCTTCATAATGATTAAGATCTTCGGAAAAAAAATCCATTAGACGTCCTTCCCGTTGAAACACAGAAAGCAAATGTAAAAATAATCGCCTGTCATTATTTTTCTTTTCTTTCTTGTCTAAAGAACCTTTAACTTTTGTATCATCTTTTTTATCTGCGATTGCTTTATCAGACGTTTTTAACAAATTTACAAATAAAAACCTCATGCAAACCCAGAGCAGGATACCAATCAAACCGAATATCCCTGCCGACATCGGCACATAATATAATCTAAATTTTTCTTCCAGCATAACAACCAGATCAATTAAATTTTTATGCCCGGATAAAACTACTTCAGCATTTGATATAACATAAAAGGTCGAATCGACCAGCAGGCATATAAAAGCCATAAAAAACATTATTATTACAAATAAACGAAAAGAACATACCTTAATTTTATCCATTTTTTTATCTCCTTCTGCGGCACTGTAACCTAAGGGCTTGGTCAAAAACAACTTATCAATCATATCAAACTGTAAACCGTGAACCGTGAACTGTGAACCGTAAACCGTTACGTTTTATTTATGGCTTTACCTTTTTGTGGTTAAAATGTTATAATAAACATAGATTGTAACATTGCAACTTTACCTCCGGCCGAAACATGCTCAGGAAATTAGATACATATGGGTAAAAAAACTGTTTACACATACAAGTTCGACTTTGAAGTAGGTTATTTAATAAAAAGCCCATGTAAAGAATGTAACAAAAGGAAAAATTTCCCTAAATGTATTGATGATTGCCGTGCCCTGGATAAAATACAAACAATTTTATCTAAAGTAAGATCTTGCACAAAAAGCATTTGATAATCATTATCAGCTAAAATGAGCGATTAGCCATTAGCTTTTAGCTATTAGTCAAACTATATCAAGATATTATTACATAATAACATTTCACCCAATGGGTGAAAAATCGAATCGCTGGTAAACACCCGAAAGAATAAGAGCTAACCGCTAATTGCTAAGAGCTAATCGCTCATCTTAGGTATCAGCATCATCCAGTTAAGAGACCTTTGAGGGACATCATGAAATTTTTCAGTCAGACATCTCAAAACCTAAACAGCATTCCCGTATGGAAAAATCTGAAGCAACATGCTGAAAACTTTAGCCGCCCCGAGAAGCACTTAAAATATCTCATCAAAGAAAACAACAGGCTCGAAAAATTCTCCTTAAAACACAAGCATATCTTCTACGATTTTTCGCGTCAGAGAGTAGATGAAAAGGCCATGAGTCTGCTTTTTGAACTGGCAGAAGCAAAAAAACTAAAAGAGCAGTTTATTTCAATGATGAATGGCGAAAAGATAAATATTTCTGAAAACAGAGCTGCTCTTCACACTGCTTCAAGAAATTTCTCAGGCAATTCTATTTTTATAGATGAAAAGGATATAATGCCCGAGATAATCAAAACAAGAGAGAATATCAGGGAATTTGCCTCAAAAGTTCATAATGGAAAAATAACCGGATCAACAGGGAAACCTTTTAAACATGTTGTTGTAATAGGTATAGGAGGATCGTATCTGGGAACAGAGTTTGTTTCTCGTGCTTTGGAAGCCTTTGCAGATAAAGATATTGAAATACATTTTTTGTCAAATGTAGATATCCATAATTTTGGGAATATAGTATCCAGGATAGAGTCGGAATATACCTTGTGGATAGTTGTTTCAAAAAGCTATACAACCGCTGAAACTATGGCCAATACAAATCTCGCCATTTCATTTATGAAAGAAAAAGGCCTTGATCCTTCTAAGCACCTTGCAACCGTTACAAGCAAAGGAAGCCCTGGAGATGATCCAGCAAATCCTGTTTTATCTTCATTTCACATGTTCGATTTTATTGGAGGAAGATACAGTGCAACCTCTGCGGTTGGCGGTGTACCACTTAGTCTGTACTTAGGTTATGATAAGTTTGAGCAATTTTTAAAAGGCGCTGAAGAGATGGATATTCATGCAAAGAACTCTCCATGCGAAAAAAATATCCCTCTGATTGCCGCTCTTATTTCAATATGGAACAATAATTTTCTGGGGTATCAAACTCAGGCAATAATTCCCTATGCATCTCCGCTGCAAAAGCTGGCACCCCATATTCAGCAGCTAAACATGGAAAGTAACGGCAAATCAGTAACACAGGAAGGACATCCCCTGGATGAACCCGCAGGTAGTATTATTTTCGGAGAGCCCGGCACAAATGCACAGCATTCTTTTTTTCAACTGGCGCATCAGGGACGTCCCTTTCCCATTGAGTTTATAGGAGTGATCAAACCCCAGTATAATCAGTATGATTACAAATCAAAACGCGTTACAAATCATCAGGAATTATGGGCAAATCTGATTTCACAGCCAACAGCACTTGCTTTAGGGAATGAAGATAAGAATAAAGCAAAATACTTTCCTGGCAACAGGCCCTCTTCTACCATACTTGTAAAAGATCTTTCACCTGAAAGTGTTGGACGACTTTTGTCATTTTATGAGGCAAAAACCGTTTTTGAGGCTTTTATATGGGGCACAAATCCCTTTGACCAGTTCGGTGTGGAACTAGGAAAAAAATTAGCATCCGGTATCAGAAACGAAATGGCATTAAAAAATGAACAAAAAGATCGCTCGTTTGAAAATATGGATGAAATTACAAAATTCTATCTTGATACCTTGTTTTCAGGCAAGTTATAATAATAAATTTTATCCCCAAAGAGAATCATGAAGACCGGACTTGCGCTCAATTACCCTGGATATCGAAGTTCTTAAGACTTCTTCTTTACCCAATATCGTTACACTCTGACTGGCCCTTGTAATAGCTGTATAAATAAGTTCTCTTGAAAGTACGGAATAATCTTTATCCGGCAAAATAAGATAAAGGTTTTCAAATTCAGACCCCTGGCTCTTGTGAACAGTCATCGCATAAACCGTTTCATGCTGAGGCAATCTGTAAGGCAAAAAATGTCTCAATTCGCCGGAAGTTCCAGGAAAAAACACATGCATATCATTGCTGTCAGAGTCTGGAATTGGCATGGTTATGCCAATATCTCCGTTAAAAAGGCCGAGTTTATAATCGTTGCTGGTTATTAGAATCGGCCTGCCTCTATACCATAAGGTTTCGGTCTGTATTAGATTTTCACGGCTCAATATCTGTTCGATAATTGTATTTACTGCATAGACCCCGAATTGCCCTATTTTTACAGCACACAATATTTTAAAGCGATTAAAAAGTTCAAGCGCAATACCAGGATCATCAGTTTTGAGATATTCTGAATAGAACTCAATAACTTTATCCGCAAGAATTCGTTTGAAATTATCAGCCGACAGTATTTCTTCAAATATTATACTTCTGTCATCCTCATTTTTCAGCAAGGATAAAGCTTTATTAATGTCTCCGAGCTTTACGGCCTGACTTAACCCGCCGATTCCGCTGCCATCAGCAAACCTATAATTTTTTTTCAAAAGAACAATGCAGTCATGTAAAACCTTTATGTCTTTATATGCTTTGATAGAATCCGTAAATTTTTCATCTAATAATTCTTCAACTTTATTAATAAAATTTGCTGTAAATCCCCGAACATGGCTGCTGCCGCAAATGTCGCCAAGCACTGAACCGGGATCCACCGATGCCAGTTGATCGCTGTCTCCTATTAATATGAGCCTCGCATCAACCGGGACTGCCTGTATGAGTTTTGACATTAAAGGCAGATCAACCATCGAGGCTTCATCTACTACAACAATATCGGCAGAAAGGGGATTTTCAGAATTATGACGGAAAAAAGGAGATCCAATAATAGTTTTCAGCATTCTGTGAATTGTAAAAGTTTGCTCTGGTATGGCTGCTTTTATATAATCTTTGCAATCAAGTTTTTTTTTAATG
>QMMZ01000041.1 GCA_003647525.1 Deltaproteobacteria bacterium
GATGATTCCGGTCTTGGTTTTGGGTTGATATTTACAGACCATATGTTTAATATGGATTACAATCCTAAAGATGGATGGCATAATCCGCGCATAGAGCCATACTCATCCATTATAATGGATCCGGCGACAATGGTTCTTCATTATGGTCAGTCCATTTTTGAGGGACTTAAATCTTTCAGGACAAAGTCAGGCATTATTCAGCTTTTTCGACCGACAGATAATTTTACGAGGCTGAATAAATCTGCAAGAGCTCTATGCATCCCTGAGGTTGATAAGGACTTTCTCTTTCACGCTTTGAAACAGTTGCTGAATATTGAAAAGGACTGGGTCCCGAGTGCTCCGGAAACTTCCCTTTACATACGACCGACAATTATTGCCATGGACCCGTTTCTGGGGGTACGTGCTTCTCATACCTATCGTTTATTTATTATTCTTTCACCGGTCGGTGCATATTATAAAGAAGGCTTTAATCCAGTTAAAATCTGGGTAACAAAAAACCATGTCAGAGCCATACGCGGCGGTGTTGGAAATGTCAAAACAGCCGGAAACTATGCAGCAAGTCTTTATGCCGGCGAAGAAGCCCATAAAAAAGGTTATACACAGGTTTTATGGCTTGACGGAGTTGAACATAAATATGTGGAAGAAGTTGGCTCCATGAATATATTTTTTGTCATAGATGACGAGATTATTACTCCAATGTTAACCGGAAGCATACTTCCAGGTATTACCAGAGATTCTGTAATCTCCCTTGCAAAAATGTGGAATTTGAAAGTTGAAGAAAGGAAAATCAGTATAGACGAATTAATTAATGCACACGAATCAGGCAAGCTTCAAGAGATCTTTGGATCAGGTACTGCTGCCGTTATTTCACCTGTTGGTGAAATAAGATACGGCGAAAAGGTTTTAACCATAAACGACGGTAAAGTTGGTCAGATGGCAAACAAATTTTACAATGCCATCACAGACATACAGTATGGCAGGGCAGAAGATCCTTTTGGATGGATTGAGCCGATTTAGATGTTAAGAAAATGGTTCACTGTTCACGGTTGTCGGTTTACAGTTTGAATGAATTATGCAACGATTACAGCTTTTAACCGTGAACCGTAAACTGTGAACTGTGAACTGTAAACCGTGAGGAGTATTTATTGTGAAGAATCCGAGCGAACCAAAATATTTGCAGTCATTTATATCAAAAATGAAAAAAGAGGGCATTCAGTCCATCGTTATTGATACATTTGCATATTATTATGAAAAGGTTGCTGCGGGTGAAAAAGGATTTATTTTTGACAGAGATATAAAGCCGGTTAATCCAGATGAAATTGAAGATGCAAGCAATGCATCTGAATATGCGGATGCCGGTGAAAAAGCATTAAAACACGTCGTTATGATAATTTTAAACGGCGGCCTGGGCACAACTATGGGCATGACAAAAGCAAAGTCTTTAATACGGGCAAAAGATGACAAGACATTCCTTGAAATAATATTGGATCAAGCGGAAAAGTTCAATATTGAGCTGTGTCTTATGAACAGCTTCAGTACTCATCAGGATACAATTTCCGCGCTGTCAATGATTAAACCATCCAGATTCCCCAGATTGTTCCTTCAGCATAAGTTTCCCAAAATCTTGTGCCATGATCTTTCTCCTGCAAACTGGCCAAGGGATCGACGCCTTGAGTGGAATCCGCCAGGGCATGGAGATCTTTATACAGCGCTGTTAACGTCCGGAACCCTTCAGCAACTGCTTGATGAAGGAATTCGATATGCTTTTATTGCAAATTCAGATAATCTGGTCGCCACTATAGACAAATCGCTCCTTGGATTTTTTTCCGAGAAAGGTTTCCCTTTTATGATGGAGGTCTCGGAAAGGATGCCCGTTGATTTCAAGGGAGGACATATGGCCAGGCATAAGAACGGCCATTTAATTTTGCGTGAAGCTGCTCAATGTCCTAAAAGGGAGATTGAAAAGTGTAGAAATATAAGTAAATATAGATACTTCAACACAAACAACATCTGGATAGATTTAAGGTCTTTAAAAAATTTAATAGATAAACATGGGACAGTTAAACTTCCAATGATTCTGAATCCAAAAAACCTGGATCCAAGGGATGAATTCAGCCCGCCTGTTTATCAGATAGAAACCGCAATGGGATCGGCAATTTCAATTATTGAAGAGGCAACAGCAATCAGAGTCCCAAGATCTCGTTTTTTCCCTGTTAAAACATGTAATGAACTATTGGCTGTTCGTTCCGACTGCTTTTTATGTTCAGACGATAAGCAGCTAATAGTAAACCCGGAAAGAGGACAAGATGATAACTGTCTCAATATAAATATAGATCTTGATCATAGATATTACAGAAAAATAGATATGTTTAATAAAAGGTTCGCGAACGGCATTCCTTCTTTAATTGACTGCAAATCTCTGAAAATAATCGGGGATGTGTTTTTTGAGGGAAATGTAAAGATTAAGGGGAATATTGTAATAACTAACAGGAGCGGGTCTCAGGGAGTTATAAAGGAAGGTATGATTATAGAAAGAGATCTTGAGTTTTAAAATTTTCTTGACAAAATTATTTTCAATAAGTAAAGAGACTTTTTCATTTGACGGCAATAAGGGCTCGGTAAAAAACAACTTGGTAGAATTTGCGCCCAAATTTGCCGTAGATTTAATTGATCTGATTGAGCAAAACCGCAGGAATAGCGAGCTATTTCGAGGACTTTTGCGAATGAAGATCGGTTGAAGATATGGTGAGGTTGAGATGCAAAAATGCCAAGTTATTTTTTACCGAGCCCTAAGTTTCAGTCAACATTAATATAATAGTTTTATAATCAGCAATTACTGTAACCATAGAGGATTGGATTGAGATGATGTAAATTCTTTTTCTAATTTGGAAAACACAGTTAATATAAATCCCCATATGGTATAATTCCAAATGCGGGATTTTTTATTTTCAGTTTTTGTAATATTATAAATTCAGGATAAAAACATTATGGAAAAGGCTTCTCCCAAAGTTAGAAACATAGGCATAAGCGCACACATTGATTCAGGCAAAACCACGCTTACAGAAAGAATTCTCTTTTACACCAAACGCATACATGCAATTCATGATGTGAAAGGAAAAGATGGTGTTGGCGCAACAATGGATTCCATGGAGCTTGAAAAGGAGCGCGGCATAACTATAGCTTCAGCGGCAACATATTGTAAATGGCAGGACCATGAGATCAATATCATTGATACCCCGGGGCATGTTGATTTTACAATAGAGGTGGAAAGAGCTTTAAAGGTCCTTGACGGTGCAATACTTGTTCTGTGCTCTGTGGGCGGTGTTCAGTCACAGTCCATTACTGTTGATCAGCAGATGAAGCGTTACAAAGTGCCTTGTCTGGCCTTTATCAATAAATGTGACAGAAGCGGAGCCAACCCTTCCCGTGTAATCGAACAGTTGAAGAACAAGCTTGGACACAACGCAGTTGCCATGCAGATTCCAATAGGGCTTGAAGCGGATTTTGAAGGTGTGCTTGACCTGGTTTCCATGAAGGCTGTTTATTTTGATGGTATAAATGGAGAAAATATTCGTATTGAAGATATTCCTGAGAACCTTTTGCCGGAAGCCGTTGGAAAACGTGAAGAACTGATTGATGTTGCTTCGATGTTTTCAGACGAACTGATGGAGGCTGCTCTTGAGGATAACGTTCCGGATGAACTCCTTATTTCTGCTGTGCGAAGAGGTACAATTGCCCGCGAAATAACTCCCGTTTTTATAGGATCAGCATATAAAAATAAGGGGGTTCAGCCGATTCTTGATGCAGTAACAAATCTTTTGCCCTGTCCATCAGAGATAGAAAATCATGCCCTTGATCTTAGTAATAATGAGTCCGAAGTAATTCTTTCCAATGATTCACAAAAACCGCTTGTTGCTTATGCTTTCAAGATAGAAGAAGGACAGTACGGGCAGCTAACCTATGTGCGTGTTTATCAGGGAACGCTTGCAAAGGGAGATACAATTTTTAATATCAGGACCGGGAAAAAGGTAAAAGTCGGCAGAGTTGCTCGCATGCATGCAAATCAGATGGAAGATATTGGGGAAATCTCAGCAGGATATATAGGGGCTCTTTTTGGTATTGATTGTTCTTCAGGCGATACTTTTGTGTCTAAGGACATTAATCTTACCATGACATCCATGTTTATACCTGAACCGGTTATTTCACTTGCTATTATTCCTAAAGATAATGAAGCAGAAGTTAATATGTCCAAAGCCCTGAACCGTTTTTCCAAGGAAGATCCAACCTTTAGAACATATGTAAGCGACGAGACAGGCGATACAATTATTTCAGGAATGGGAGAGTTGCATCTTGAAGTATATATAGAAAGGATGCGTCGCGAGTACAACGCAGAAGTTGCAACCGGTACTCCTACCGTATCTTATAGAGAAACTATTACGAGACTGGCTGAATTCAACTATACACATAAAAAACAGACAGGCGGTGCAGGGCAGTTTGGCCGTGTAGCTGGTTATATGGAGCCGGTTATTGAAGAAGAATTTGTATTTGAAAACAAAATTACTGGTGGAGCAATTCCAACACAGTTTATTTCTGCATGTGAAAAGGGATTCAGAAAATGTCTTGAAAAAGGGCCTAAAATGGAATTTCCAGTTACGGGTTTAAAAATTGTTATCAATGACGGACAATCTCATTCTGTTGATTCGTCAGAAATGGCATTTCAGGCGGCTGCCCGTGGAGCTTTTCTGGAAGGTTATGCAAAAGCCAAACCGGTTATTCATGAGCCTATAATGAAAGTCGTGGTTGAGACACCTACAGAATATCAAGGCGCTGTTATGGGTTCTCTTAACCAGAGGCGGGGAATAATTCTTGCTTCTCAGGACGAAGGTTACATGTGTGTTATTGAGGCCCAGGTTCCACTTGCGGAGATGTTTGGTTATTCCACTGTATTAAGATCGTTAACTCAAGGCAAAGCTCAGTTTACCATGGAATTTTACATATATAAACAGGTCCCCAGTTCGGTTGCTGAAGAGCTGGCAAAGAAGGCGGCAGAAGAAAAGAAGAAGAAGAATGTTGCATAGCAATTTAGTAGCGGTTCACGGTTGAAAAAAACAGAAGGTTTATAAAAATATTGCACAAGGATCGGTTGCGAAGCTGAGAACAGCGATAAACAGCCAGAAAGGAATTTTAATATGTTAAAAAATGAACTGATCTTCCGTAATCCACTGAGGCTTATGGGGCATAAAGCAGAGGATATTCTTCATTCAGGAGGGTTTGGTGCTGTACTGGCACGGGCTGGTTTAGGTAAAACAGCGCTCCTTGTGCAGTTTGCCATGGACAGTCTTCTGAGAAACAAAAATGTTCTTCATATAAGTTTGGATGATCCAGTAAAAAAAGTTTGTTTGTGGTATGAAGAAGTGTTTCGAAATATTGCGGATCAATACAATATTCGTCAGATAGAACAGTTATGGGAGACCATAGTGTCTCACCGGCTTATAATGACGTTTAAGGTAGATAGCTTTAGCGTGCCGAAACTTGAAGAAAGGCTGGCCGATCTGATAGAGCAGAACATTTTTTTACCGCAGGCAATTCTTATTGATGGACTTCCATTTGATAAAGACATAAGAAAGCCTCTAACGGAATTAAAAAAGCTTGCAGAAAGCCGTTTCATGCATGTCTGGTTTACAGTAAGGACGCACCGCCATGATGAACCGCGCCAGGATGGTCTGCCGGCTTCTCTTTTGCATCTATCTGATCTTTTTGATGTTATTATTCAGCTTCAACCCGAAGGAAAAGAAATTCATGTTAAAGCGCTAAAGGGAATATCTGCGGCTTGTGATTATCCTGAATTGCTTCTTGACCCTTCCACGATGCTGGTAAAAAACTAGTTTCGTCAAATCCAGGTTATCATTGATGTTCCGATCACTATTATAATTATTCCCAATAATCTGTAAGTTTGATCAGAAGCTGTACTTAAATACCAGTTTTTGATATGGTCAAAATAATTTTTGGGGTTAAAAAGGACAAAGAATCCCTTGCCTATTGCAATAATTCCAAGAATTACTATGAACCAAAAACCTTGTGCCTGAAAAGCGGAAATAATGAGCAGAAGACCTATTATAATTGCTGAAGCTGCAATAATTTTTTCATAACTTTTACTCAGCATGGTTTTAAGCAGCTCTCTGCATTGTATGGTATAAAGAATAAAACATGAGCCTGACGCGATCAAACAAAAACTGATAAGGTAGAGAAACCATTTCATAGCTAATGCACTCCTTATTGTTGAATTATAGTTTTTTTAGCCTTTCAAGATTTTCCCTTACAGAAGCTATACCAGAATCCAAAGCCAGGGCTTTTTCGTACATCCCAATTGCCATATTAAGCTCTCCTTTTTCACGGTAATTTGATCCAAGGCTGGCGTAATCAATAGCAGAAAAAGGATCGATTTCAACAGCCATTTTAAGGTTTTCAATAGACTTGTCATAGTCTTTAAGCTTGAAATAAGAAAAGCCAAGAGCATTATAAATCTCTTTTACATCGCCTGCCGTTTCCTTAGCTTTTTCCAATTCGCCTATGGCCTGCTCATACTTACCGAGGTTGTTGAAACATGTTCCTGTATAGATCAAAATCCTGATCCGGTCATCATGTTTAGGCTCGGATTGCAAGGCATTTGAAAATTCCTCAAGGGCTGAGGCATAGTCTCCTGTTTCAAAATAACAAAACCCTTTATAAAAGTGAAAAAAATACTGACCCTGATATGATAGTTCAACACTTGTAAACGCTTTAAGAGCCTGATCGTAGTTTCCGATTTTTGTGTATCCAATGCCAAGTCGGAAATAAACAGGATCACTTTCTTCAATTGGAGAGAGCTTTAAGGATTGCTTAAAGTTTTTGATTGCCTGGAAATCGTCTTCTGAATCCTGGCGTAACATCCCAAAATGATAGAGCAAAGCTCCTATCTTTTGGTTCGTGTCAAGAGACTTGGGCAAATCTACAAAAGAATTAAGCACTTGTTCTCTGCATCCAAGGCAGTCTCTTTTTGACTTATCTTGTTGATAATAATCGGCCAAAAGTTCTTCCAGGCTGTGCATTTCATAAATTTTTGCCGGACTTTCATTCTTGAGGAATGCATCCATGCAACAGTAAACATTACCATCTTGAGCAGAGATAATAAGCGAATCCGGACAAGATTTTGTCATAGACAAGTCGTTATTTTCTATCTTGTTTAATGAATCATCAAGGATATCCTGGCGAAATAGATTACAAACCACGTCTGTCATTTTTCTGGAATTTCCGATGCCGTAGTAAACCTTGTCTGTCAAAGACAGAAGCTTTTCATCTTGAGCCAGTTCTAAAGTGTCCTTGTTCAGGTAAAGACTGGACAACAAAAAAGAGTTTTTTAGCACATCAAGGAGGCCTATAAGCTGGATGGGCTTGACCTGATCATCAGGAACAAGAACAGGCAGCAATATGAGTCTTGGCAATTCCTGGTGTATGTAACCTTCCTGGTCAAATTTGTCGGTCGATTGTTTCAGGTATTTGTAACATAGTCTTATGTCATCCATGGCCGATGGAGGGGCAGGATGGATAATATGAACATAAAGCCTGGCAAAGAGGTGCTCGCTGAGAAACTCGTTGATGTTTTTCTGGATACGTTCCACCTGGGGCATGCCGGCAGAAAGATTTTCCGAAACAAGATAAATATTTGATGTCAGGTTAACATGTGAATAAAGGAACGATAATGTCTGCAAAACCCATTCAAGATTTCCTTGATCCTGTTCGCCAAGTATCACATATATTTTTTTAAAGGCAGGCTTTGTCATTATTTTGTTGTTCCGTTCACGATACAATTCGTTTTCCGCCATCCAAGGAATTGGCTTGCCACATTTGTCGGATTTGGTGTAACTCACTGCGGCTCATGTAATCGGTTTCGTACTGAGACCCGATAGACAGATAGGCTGGACGGTTGTTGTTCAACGGGCGTATATTATAGTCCTCGTAATGTCGAGCCATATGTGTGCCAAAATAGATTTGCAATTGCTGGGAGTTTGTATTGCCCATTATCCTGACCTTGTTTTTCTTCACAAACTCCAGGGTTTTCACCGCATCCTCAAAGGTTTCGTAAGGAAGGCCGTATATGGTAAAAAGTTCAACTTCTATGCCCTGGTTCTGTGCAAGCCTGATTGCCTCGGCTACCTTTTCACTGGTTATATGCTTACCCAGCCTTGACAGGACACGCTCTGAGGCCGACTCAAGCCCAAAGGCAATGGTGCTTACGCCCGCCCTTTTCATTTTTTTCAGCAACTCCGAAGTTACAAGGTCCGCACGAGTCTGCAACCACATTTCAGTCTCAAGACCTTGTTTTAAGATTTTATCAAGAATTTCTATAAGCCGTGACGGCTTATAAGAAATATTCGGATCAGCAAACCAAAACCTCTTTACACCTTTTTTTCTTATCCATCTAATTTCTTCAACAACTCTTTCAACAGAATGAAAGCTTATTTTGTGCTTGAAGGCATGGGGGGTGTAACAGTATATGCAGTGGTGCGGACATCCGCGAGAGGTCAGCATAATTGCCTCCCTCATGCGTGAGTAATCAAAAACGTCATCCAGATAGGCTGAGGGGTAACGATCTAAATCGCTGTAGCCTTCAAGTTCCGGTGTATCAAAAACAGCATTATTGTCATCTTTGTAACTAACGCCGGAAAGATCCAAAAAGGGCGTTCCATTTTCAATAGCTCGCGCAATTCCCAGCAACGTAAGCTCGCCCGGAGATCGGCATATATAATCCACATTTGCTAACTCCGCAAAAGCAGCAGAAGGCATGAAGGTAGCCTGAGGACCGCCAATAGCTATCTTAATGTTATTGTCAATCGTTTTTATGAACTTAGCAAGTCCTATCATATATAGCATAATTCTCTGATAGGCGGAAAGCCCAACCAGGGAAGGTTTAAAGGTGCTGATAAGCTCGTGAAAAGCAGAACGTGATAAAGAGGTGTTCTGTCCAATAGACAATATTTTTACACCAAAGCCCTTGGATTTGAGAAAGGAGGCAATGTATCCCAGCGAGATAGGTGTTGTTTCCTGTACAAAAGGGTTTATTTCAATCAGCAGAACATTCATAGAGAAAAGTTTTATAGGAAACAGACAGGTTAATGTCAAGGTAAAAGATGACTGTTCACTGTTCACGGTTTTTTTACACCAGAAATTTACAATCTCATTTTTTCTCAGTCCCATTCCCAACAACTTGTCAATTATTTCTCTTGAAAAATTTTGGTATGCAACTGACGCTGTTATATCGGAAAAAGAACTTAAACAAAAAAGAGAAAATATAAAAAATGAGGATGATCCTTTTGTGGGCATTGATGACACAATTTTTACTGCTATTGAAGCCGAACTCTTTTCCCGCA
>QMMZ01000042.1 GCA_003647525.1 Deltaproteobacteria bacterium
CACAATAGTTCTGGGCAGGCGCGGCCTCTCAGCAGTAAAAGGGTTTTTCATGGGAAGTGTCACAACCAGCGTCTTCAATCGCTCTACAAGTCTGGCAACCTGGATCGTTTAGTATAGACTTTCAGATAAATAATTTCACTGTGTTATCAGTCGTCGAAGTATAACTAATACGCCTTCCTCCTTCTGGCCTTGTGAAATTAATTATCTGAAAGTCTATAGTAGTCAGGTTCAAAGTTAAAAGGTTTACGGTTATGGAAATTCCTGGTCTAAATCAATTTATCCTGCCTGAAATGCTACATCCACTGGTTTATATAGGACTTCTCCTTCTTTTGAGCTATGCGGGAGGAAAAGTCGCCAGTTATCTCAAAGCTCCCAGGATTAGCGGGTATATTGTAATCGGAATGCTTATAAGCCCTTCAGTCCTGGGGCTTTTCCATGAAAGACTGATAAAAGAAGACCTGGCACTGATAACCGATATAGCTTTGGCGATCATCGCCTTTTCTATCGGCGGGTCTCTTCGGATGTCAAAATTAAGGAAGCTTGGAAGTCATATTCTATGGATTACATTAACAGAGGCTTTTGGCGCTTTCCTTTTAACCACAACAGTTCTCACCATCTTTTTTTATCTGATCTATGGATTAAAGGGGCTTCCGCCTTCTTTTTATACCTTTTATTTTCCCATGGCATTCGTAATCGGTGCGATCAGCGCAGCCACAGCCCCGGCAGCTACCCTGGCAATCATTCATGAATACAGGGCAAAAGGACCATTTACCAGTATACTTTTAGGAGTTGTTGCTCTGGATGACAGCCTTGCAATTATTTTTGCCGCGTTTGCTATTACCATAGCCCAAACTTTCGTAAATCAGGAAGCAATCACCTGGTATAATTTCCTGCTTTCTCCCATCTTTTCCATACTGATATCTATATCTATAGGCGGTGCATTGGGGTTGTGTCTTCGAAAGCTGATTCCTTTTATATCCCGTGGAAAAGCAATGCTCGGAATAATAATCGGATCTATTTTTCTGGTCAGCGGACTGGCAATAAGCCTTAAAGTTTCTCCTTTGCTTGCCAATATGATGCTCGGCTTTGTAGTGGCCAATTTAGCAGAACACCCCGGGGATATTTTTACGCTTGTCGAAAGCATAGAAGAACCGATTTTTGCAATGTTTTTTACACTGGCAGGCGCACACCTTGATCTTAAAGTAATGCAAACAGCCGGCTGGATAGCTCTTCTAATCAGTCTTGGAAGATTTTCCGGAAAGATACTGGGAGTCCGTTTTGGCGCACAAATCTCTCATGCTCCTCAGACAGTCAAAAAATATCTGAGCATGGCTCTCCTGCCAACGGCCGGAGTTACTGTAGGCTTAGTCCTGGAGGCTGGTGTGGTGCTTGGCCAGCCAGCTCTTTCGCAAATAATGGTAAACGCTGTGCTGGGATCTGTAATTATTAATGAGCTTGTGGCGCCATTTTTTATCCGCTTCGCTTTATTCAAGGCAGGTGAAGCAAAATCAGGTGAAAGGTAAAAAATGAGAGGCATTAAAGAAGAAGTAGAGCACATGAAGATAAGCGAACTGGCTGCAATTCTCAAAAAGAGAAAACTTCCGCTGATTCACGAAGATGCGGATATTAGAGAAGTGGTTGATGCAATGATTCGCTATGAATGCAACCGGCTTCTTTATGTAGTGGATAGCAATGAAAAACTAAGCGGTGTTATTTCTTTGAGAGTCCTGTCCCGACATGTTTTTTCTCCAAGCCATGAGCCTCAAATCCACCCAAGATTTCTCATAAGCATGATCACTGCCAAAAAAGCAAAGGATATCATGCAAAAAAATACAGTAGTTGCGACTGAAGAAGAAGAAGTGAAACAAGTGCTGAAAAGGATGATCAGGACAGGTGTTGAAGACATCCCTGTTTTGGATAAAGAGAAAAGGATAATCGCTGATCTCACGCTTGCCGATCTTTTAAGATTTGTAGTTAACTCAAATGAACATTAAACGTAGCCTTTCACCGCTTGAAACTTGAAATTGGAAAGTAGAAATTGGGAAGAACAGTACAAAAGCATGAGGGTCAAATTTCCAATTTCTAACCCACAAACCCTGCTAAAGTGTTACAAAATGTGTTTCCATCATTTCTAAAGCTTTTCAATGACCCAGTTACCTATATTTCTATCCGTAAATTCAACTCCAAAGAGATAAATCTCCTTGCCAACGACTTGATACTTCTCAAAATATTTTTTGTCTTTGATCTGCTTTAAGGCATTGTCCTTATCCCCGTTGAATTTGAACTCAAAGATATGCACATCTTTATCAATGATAACAGCGTCTGGCCGCCCTTTGTTTGTTTTTACCTCAGCTTTTACTTTTAATCCGATCAAAGAAAATATCAGATAAAAAATTGTCTGGTAATATTTTTCTTTTTTTGTAAAATTCTCTCTTCGGGTAATTAAAAAAAATACTTTTCGGACAGCCACTAATTAAAATATAGTCTTATCAATAAAAAAAAGGTTAGTGGGAGAAAGCATGGAAAGAAAATTGAAAGTATTTGCTCAACCGTCTCGGCTCAGTGAGACTGCGGCTAATATTATATTGGTTGCTTTTTATTCATTTTTCATTTATCGGTTTACTGTTCATTACATTGAGACGCATCGCGTAAGCAGTCTGCTTTATGTGCTTGTAGAAAGTATGTTTGTCATTATGGCCTTTACGCGTCGAAAGCCATCCCAAATATCAACTTCCTTTACCACGTGGATCATAGCCTTTTCCGGCGCGCTTTTACCTTTACTGGCCTTACCAACAGGGACCTGAGACTATTTTGTGCCTCAGGCATTACAATTACTGTCGGTTTTGCTTCAGGGCTATGGGATTTTATCCCTTAATAAAAGCTTTGGCCTGGTGGCTGCTAACCGTGGAATTATTACGGACGGTTTCTACAGGTTTATACTGTATCCGCTATATTTCTCATATTTTATAGGCATTGATAGTTTTTTGATTAACCATTTCAGCTTTTATAATGCCTTTTTATTTAAGAGCAAGCGAAAACTTAAAAAAAGCCAGAATAGATGATGATGAATGGTATTAGGGCTCGGTCTGACTAGATGAGTAGTCACAAATAATTATAATACAGGTGGATTATGAACAACAATACGTTTATATCCAGAATTGCTGAAGAACAAAATATAAATAATAATCAGGTTCAGGCAGTAGCTTCTCTTCTATCGGAAGGCGCAACAATTCCGTTTATCTCGCGCTATAGAAAAGAAGCCACAGGCAGTCTTGACGAACTCGCTGTTATGGCTGTCAGGGACAGGCTGAACCAGCTTATGGAACTGGAAGAACGAAAGGAAGCGATCCTCAAATCTCTTGAAAAACACGGTCATCTGACGGACGAACTGCGGGAAAAGGTTCTTGCCGCAGAATCCATGACTGTGCTTGAAGACCTGTATCTTCCTTATAAGCCCAAACGACGGACAAGGGCAATTATAGCAAAGGAAAAAGGGCTGGAACCGCTGGCGCTGATAATTTTTGAACAAAAGGGAGTAAATCCGATCAAAGAAGCAAAATCTTTCATTGATGCTGAAAAGGGGGTTGAGTCTGTTGAAGATGCCCTGGCCGGCGCCAGAGATATAATTGCAGAAATCATAAATGAGGATGATAAGGCCAGAGCCCTGCTGAGGAACCTCTTTTTTACAAAAGCTGTGATTAAAAGCCGGGTTGCTTCAGGCATGGAGGAAAAAGGGGCTAAATTCAGGGATTATTTTGACTGGGAGGAACCAGTTGCCGGCGTTCCTTCTCACAGGATGCTAGCCATGAGACGGGGTGAAAGCGAAGACTTTTTGAACCTTGCCATACTGCCTGACGAAGATGAAGCAACAGCTATACTTGAAAACCTGTTTATTAATGGAGAAGGTGATGATTCCGCACAGGTAAATATAGCCATAAAGGACTGCTACAAGCGTCTTCTTTCCCGTTCAATGGAAACCGAAACCAGGCTCCACGCAAAAGAAAGGGCTGATACTGAAGCAATAAAAGTGTTCGTAGACAATCTCCGCCAGCTCCTGCTTGCTCCGCCGCTGGGAGCAAAACGCGTAATGGGAATAGACCCGGGATTCAGAACAGGCTGCAAGCTTGTCTGTCTTGACCCGCAGGGGAAACTGCTTCATTACGATACTGTTTATCCCCATATGTCTGAAAAAAAGGCTCTTTCAGAAAGCGGGAAGATAAAATCCCTGTGCGAAGAGTTCGATATTGAAGTCATAGCCGTTGGAAACGGCACGGCCGGCAGAGAAACAGAAGCCTTTGTCAAAGCTGTCCCTTTTTCAAAGTCTGTGCAGGTTATAATGGTCAATGAGAGCGGTGCGTCAATATATTCCGCATCTGAAGCGGCAAGGGAAGAATTCCCGGATCATGATCTAACGGTACGCGGAACTGTATCAATCGGAAGACGCTTGATGGACCCGCTTGCAGAGCTTGTAAAGATCGATCCCAAATCAATAGGCGTCGGCCAGTACCAGCATGATGTCAATCAGAAAGCCTTGAAACAGGCCCTTGATGATGTTGTTATGAGTTGTGTTAACGGTATAGGTGTTGATCTGAACAGAGCCAGCGCCCAGCTCCTTACCTATGTTTCAGGCCTGAACGCAGGTATCGCAAAAAACATTATCGCGTATCGTGAGGAAACCGGCCCATTCAAGTCCAGGCAGCAACTGACAGAAGTGCCGCGTCTTGGCCCCAAAGCGTTTGAACAGTCTGCTGGTTTTTTAAGAATCATTGACGGTGAAAACCCGCTGGATGCCAGCGCAGTGCATCCTGAAAGTTACTATATTGTTGACGCCATAGCGAGAGACCTTGAGACAATGGTCGTTGATATTATAAAAAAACCTGATGTAAGGGATCAAATTGATATTTCAAAATATGTTACTGATGCAGTCGGAATTCCCACACTAAATGATATCCTTGATGAACTGGCAAAACCTGGACGTGATCCAAGGAAAAAATTCGAAGTATTCGCATTTGCAGATGGTATTGAAAAAATCGAAGACCTGAGACCTGGAATGAAAATCCCGGGAATTGTGACAAATATCACCGCGTTCGGCGCTTTTGTCGATATCGGCGTGCATCAGGACGGCCTTGTTCATGTCAGCCAGATGGCAGACAGGTTTGTAAAAAATCCCGCTGATATTGTAAAAGTTCAGCAAAAGGTTACGGTAACCGTGCTTGAGGTTGACCTTGCCAGAAACAGGATTTCTCTCTCAATGAAATCGCAGGCAGAGAAGTCGGGTACTGACGTGGAAAATTCGGGCTTAAAAAAGGCTCAAAAGCGTAACAAAAAACCAAAAAATAAGAACAAAAAGAACTTAAGCAGCGGGAATGCGCCGTTTAATAACCCGCTGGCAGAAGCCTTAATAAAAAGCGGGCTTAAATAAATCTCTAAGACCTATGGACTCGTAAAAAAAAATAACCCATTCAGCGCAAACTCCATAATTGGGATGTTATTTCAATGGGTTACACCCCCACTATACCCATCAAGGGGGGAATTTGAAGGGTTTTCTCCTTAAAGAAACGGCATTGAGTTTATACCTGAATCTTGCATGAAAATTGATGAGAAACTGGTGGCTATAGACTTTCAGATAATTAATTTCACAAGGCCAGAAGGAGGAAGGCGTATTAGTTATACGTCGACGACTGATAACACAGTGAAATTATTTATCTGAAAGTCTATACATCATCTCCTGCTGCAAGCAGGGCAAAGCAGGTGCAAACGATCATTAAAATAGATGTTTGCGGTGCTTTTCCCACACTCCTGGCAGACTATCGGATCTACGGATTTGGTAACCGGATTATAAATCAGAGAAAAATTTTTTCTTTTTTTGCCGATGGATGTTTTATAGAGAATCTTAATTGCCGGTGTACTGACCAACATGGCGCTGCAGGGTTCCACTTTTACCTTTATGCTGTATTTTTTGAACAGGTCATCCTTTTTTCTTGCCAGCTCATCAGGAATAAGGGTAATCTTTTCTTGCCTGTCCTTAATCAGTTGATCTGAGAGACCGGGTCGTTCAAGGCTTTTTTCCATTTCCTCTTTTAGAGCGGCATAATATTCTTCGAGATTTGATACATCCCGTCTGAATCTCCTTGTCATACTTTCCTGAAAAGGACATATCTTCTCTGTAATGCTCTCTTTCATTCGTTTCCTTATCCATTCCATAATCTCTTTAATCTGTTTGTCCTCCCAGGCAACCCCCTTTTTTTCTGTTTTAAAATCCCTGGGTGCCAAGGAGAGCATATCAGCCATATGCGGGACATACGAGCCTGTCTCAAGATTAAATATCAGATTTACAAGACCCTCCTTTTGTTCGTCACTCTGGGCAATATAACGACACGTCAGGAAAAGGTATTCTGTCTTGATTTTTGCTGTGCTTTCCACACTTCCCACGGCTCCAAAGAAGGAAAACTGTTCGTTGATCAATCTTTCGAAACCAGCGCTCTTGAGGTAGTCAAACTCGAGATGACAGGCAAGCAAGGGAACGTGAGCACATGCAGCATTGACCATTTTATCAAGGAAGTGCGAGCCGTAATTGATGGAATATGTTTGCCCGGACTCAGGATCAGCGTCAGGAGTGTCCGGAACAAAGCCCCTGTTGATATGAATATATTCGGGAGTCTTAAGCAATCCGGACAGACTTTCAGGCAAGAGTGCCTCGAATTCTTCACCGTTCTCTTCCAGCACCGCTCCGTGCGTTTCAAGGAATCGACAGACAAAGTGTTCTATCTCTTGATCAGGCTTAAAGCTCATAGTTTTCCCCAAATAGTTTTTCATCCAGTTCTTTGGTCTTTTGATAAAGAGTTTTGGAGCTCTTCAGTCTGCTCGCGAGTTGATCAAAAGACTTTTGTTTTTCTTTTTCAGAGGATGAATTGATCCAGATGCCATAGACCATATCAGAGAACTCCTGCTCGCCCTTGACTCTCCCCATGATCATATCAATTTCACCGATTACCATTTCAAACATATTGATCTTCTTATCCAGCACCTCAAGAATATAGTCTTCCACACTGCCAGTGGCGCAGAGGTTGTAAATCATCACTTCTTTTTCCTGCCCGATACGGTGGATACGTCCGATTCGCTGTTCGATCTTCATAGGATTCCAGGGTAGATCATAGTTAACCATCTGATGGCAAAACTGGAGATTGCGGCCTTCGCCTCCTACCTCCGTGGTTACGAGGATATCCTTGTCTTCCCTGAAACTCTTAATCTGTTTATCTTTTTTCCGATTGTCCATGCTGCCGTGGAAAAGTGCATGGGGAATCTCTTCCCAGGAGAGAAAATCAGAGATATGATCCAGTGTGCCAATGTACTTGACAAAGATGATCTTTTTCCCTGGTGACGATCGTATCAGTTTGAGGAGAAACTTGTTTTTGCGGGTATGATCCAGTGAGCGGCAAAGATTGTTGATGGCCCGAATCTCCTTTTCCTGTTCAAGCAAGAGGTCTTTTTTGGCGAGAACACGGGAAAGGGTGAGACTAACAGCGCGTGGAGAAGAACCCGCTTCTTCTAATAGATTCTTAAGCAGCAGTTTATGGCTTGTGCCGTTTGTTTCGTTGATATTCTGCACTAGTGCGGAGATTCTTTCGTAGAGTTCGTTTTCATTTTTATCCGGATCAAGCTTGATGGTCTGAGCGAATCGGTGAGGTATGTCAATCCTTGCCAATGCCCTGGTATTTCGGATCATGACCTGACCAAGAAGTTCTTTAAGCTTGCTGCGGTTTTGGGGGTCTGTGGGATCTCCGCGGGTCATAAACTCTTTGCGAAATTCCAAAGCTGTTTTCAACTGGCCGGGTTTTAGGAGAGTAACTAGATTATAGAGCTCCATCAAGTTGTTTTCCACAGGGGTAGCTGTAAGAAGAAGCAAAAACCTTTTTTTCAGAGCATTAACAAGCTTCCAGTTAAGTGTATTGCGATTCTTGAGGTGGTGGGCTTCGTCTACAATGACCATATCGTATTCTCTTTCCGTCACCACCGAAAAGTTATTCTTTGACTTTGCAAGGTTGATGGACGCCAGAACAAAGGGCTCTTTCCAAAAAGAAAGCCCTTTCATACGATAATCCGGATCATCTGTGGAAGGGATATCAAGCCCGAATTTTGTTTTCAATTCTCCCTGCCACTGGCTCACAAGAGGAGTTGGTGTAAGAATCAAAGCGCTCTTTACCATACCACGTTGAATGTATTCCTTAAATACGATCAATGCCTCAATAGTCTTCCCAAGTCCCACCTCATCCGACAGCAGCGCTCTGCCACGAAAGCTCTTCAGCACCTTTCTGGCCGTCTCCTCCTGATACCATAATGAACGAACATCTTGAATATTGTTGAAACAGATGAGATTTTCGAAAGACTCTTTAAAACGTATCTTATAGCCTTCAAGGGTGAGTTCATAGCGTTCAAGAGAGGTAAATTGCCCGTGGGCCAGAGCTTGTTCGAAAGCTGGTGAATTGAGATTGATTGATACCGGTATTTCCGGAAAAGAGGCCGGGTTTACACGAAATTCGGGATATGTTTCCTTTTTCGGAGGGGCTGAGGCCTCAACTGGTTCCGGAATGCGTGGACTAGTCTTCTCTCTGTCTGTTCGTTTGGAACCTTGTCCTTGGCGCTCCCGCTTGACTGGGGGGAAGGCTTGAGTTGCGGCAAGCTTGCAATACTCCTGGATTTGGAGAATTTCTGCCCGGATCGTTTTTTTATTACGAATCTTCATTTTGGAGATAAGGGGCAGGGTTTCTTCCGCTATACTTAACGCTTGTTCATATTTTCCTTCCTTTTGCAGGAGCCTGAATAAACCCGGCATCTCTTCATTTTTTATGAATCCATTATCATAAAGCGCCAGAAACGCTTTAAGCTCCACATCGGTCCTGTTCATATGATATCCGAGGCGCCCCATTTCATGGAGCATCTCCTTGTTTTTCGGATCCAATCTGAGGGCTTTTTTAGCATAAGAGAGTGCTTCCTCAAATTTTCCCTGATTTCTGAACCACAGAGATTCATTGAACAGAAAGTCGGCCTTTTCCTTCTGAAAAACCAGGGAATTCTTGATTCGACGTTGTTTTTGTTTTACCTTTCTCTTTGCTTTGTGTTTTTGTGTTTTTGTCTTAGCCATTTCAAAAATGCCTGCTTTGACGATTTTATAAAAGATTACAACTGCTCCTGCAATTTTTCAAGCTGTGCGGGTAAGATTTACCGTGTGTTGTCAATGAGTTGATGGTTATGAAGGAGACCTTGTAGGGGCGGCTTTATGCC
>QMMZ01000043.1 GCA_003647525.1 Deltaproteobacteria bacterium
TCCCGCAACCAGGGGTAGCCGCCTCCACGACCATTTCCCAAAATCTCGTCTCCCAAACTGCGAAGTGCCCAAATTTCGGTGGTGTAATTGGTTAACTCGCGAATAGTATAATAAATTTTCACTTTTTGTCCTTTCTCATGCATTTTATCCACAAACCATTTCATAGAATCAATCGCTACAAAGGGGTAATTAATATGCGGGTTAAAATTATTTGCATGGTGCAGATTTACAATTTTCACTCCACTTTTTAAGTCTTCATCCGATGGTAGAGGATTTCCTCCATTGTGATAATAGCGGTCTGTGAATTGGCTTTCATAATTAATATCTTTTACTGGGGTAATCAAGAACGACCATTCAAATTCCAGTTCCTCCCCTTTTTTTAAATTACGGCTACCGCTGAAAATCACTGCATTCACTTCATCCTGGCTGCTTTCAATCTTAAAACCACCTTTGTTATTATTGAACCACGAATCTGGATATCCGGGACGATACAAATTCAACAGCGGTCCATGGTAATCACTTCCACGCAATTCGCACCAAAGTCCGGCACTGGTATTTCCAATCCAAAAGCTATCGTGCGGGCCGTTCCATTTTGCATTGTGTTTTTGCGGCACCGTTGTTCCCGGCAAATCCATTCCCATCATATATTTGGCAACTTGGCTTCTTAAAGGAATTTCCAGACGAATATCTTTCACTTTAAATGCTTTAAGAGCTTTTAATTTTAATTTATAATTAATATATGCGTCCGCTTCTATGGTTCCAACTCCTTTAATTTCCAGATGTTCAGAATAGCTTTCCCATGAACCGCTCATAACTCCAGGTTCATTTTTTAGCAGCTGTACATTTTGGGGTTCAGTGAATTTTTCAAATCCTTTTCCTGTTTCAACATTAAATGAAATCGGGCGGTTTAGGATTTCAGTCCCTTTCACATTGAAAGATCCGGGGAAACCATTCTCAGACATAGTCATTTCCTTTTTGGTAAAGCCATAGCTGTTTTCACCCAAAACCGAAATAGCCTGAAAAGGTTTTGTGGGTTGATTATCAATTCCTAATGTAGAGTTTAACCAACGTAAACGCGAATGTCGCCAGGCTTCGCTGTCTCCACGGTCATCTAAATATTTATTTTTTATTTTTATATTGATGTTTATGATTTGTGGCTCAGTATTTTCAGCAGAAAGGGTAACTTCCCCAATGTAATTTCCACTTTTGGCATTTTCAGGAATATCAACTCCAATCCAAAGTGGCTGGACATTACCCTGCACCACATCCACTCGTTTTACAAAAGATTTTCCGTAAGGACCAATTCCTCCGGTATTAAAACAGCTTAAGTTTGAAACAGGAATTTCAAAATCACTATTTTTAAGTGATGAAAACTCAACTTTAAGATTTGTTAAATCTTTTTGAGCTGCAAAAACCCCAAGCTGGAAGGTATAGTATTCATTTTTCAGAGCTTCACCTGTGAACTTATTTGTAGAGCCACACTGAATCCATTTCTGTGGTATTTCATCCAACATCCGAATGGGAAATTTCCGGTCTTCGGGAAAAACCAGAAAATCATTTTTATGGATATTTACAAGTGAATCTTTTTCTGATTGAAGTGCGATAACCTCCATAGGAAAAAAACTATCAAATTCAGTGCGCGATTGAAATCCCACAGGAGTTGATTTGGGTAGATTTTTAATTTTTCCAACATTTGACAAGCCATTCTTTTTCACCCAGTTTTCATCCGGTTTATTTTCAGGCCGGAGGTATCCTTTATTATAAAAACCATATTCTTTTTGTACAATGTATGGTAAATAATAGAAATAGTAATTCCCGGTTTTCCCGACCGGACCAAAAACAAGCTGACAGCCTTCATTATCAACTTTTATTCGTTGAATATTTTTAATAGTATCGCCACTCTCTTTGTGGATAATTATGAATTGCTTCCGCTCAGGATTTCTGTCGTGTCGTCGCCAATTGATATCCAATATTACTGCATTTGCGGCTTTGTCTATTTTTAAAACAGCACGGTGGTTCCCAAGGCTTTCATCCCAGGGATTTTCAGCAACTTCGTATTCAATTTTGTCTTGAGTACAACTGCCAAAAATTATACCAAATAAAACAAGATTTGTGGCTAATAATTTGAGATGTATTTTATTCATATCTGTTTCGTTAAAAAATTTGAATATATTGAATCATTCATTTCCTTTCCACCGTGTACCTGTTTTCAACTTTCCCATTCAGGTCTTTCAATTTTATTAGTGCCTTATCCTTACTCACTTCAACCTCAATAAAATTATTATTAGAACTAATCATGATCGGGTAATCAAAACCGGATTTACTTGATTCTATCCATGCATTTTGATGAGTATGACCGCTGATCATCAAATCGATACCTGCGTTTTTGAGCACAGGCCCAAAATGTTCGGAAAGAAATGCCATTCCATACCAGTTTTTCTCGTTTTGCATAATCGGCATGTGAACGACAACAATTTTAAAAGGTGCCTTTATGAATTCATCACTTGCCACTTCGTTTTTCAGCCACGCTAATTCTTCCAATCTGTATGTATCAAAATCGACTAATCCTGAATACTCTTTACTACTATCAGGTTTGTCTTCTCCTCCATCCAGAATAATGAAACGAACAGGACCCAATGTCATCGAATAATAATATGAATCATTTGGGAATTCCAGAAAATTCTTCAATTGTCGCGCATATTTTCCCCGGGTTTCATGGTTTCCCCTGACATAAAAGAAAGGTTTCTCAGTCGCAAAGCGGTTTACACAAACATCGAGAAAGCTGGAGTACAATTGTGCCTCCTCCTCAATGTGGCCCAGTATATCTCCGTTCAGAAAATAGCAATCCTGCTTATCAACATTATTAAAATCCAGATATTTGCTTAGTTTTCCCGCCTTATCGTGTACATCGCAAAACACTGTAAAATTGATGTGATTTGCACCAGGGTCAAAAGTTTTGAATTTATAGGATTGAGAAATAAGTGTATCGCCAAATGTGCATTTGTATGGACGATAATTTTTTATTTCACAGGCAAATAAACGGTATTCATATTGTTGGCCAGGATCCAGGTTCTCAAGGCGAACTTTATGTATGTTATCTCCAACATCAATAAGACCACCATGGCTGTTTTGTATTAATTCAAATTCTCCACTTCCAGAATTTACCATAAGTCCCGGAGCTACCAATTTGTTGGTTGTAAAAATAATTGTGGCTCCCGTTTCTGTTACATTCTGAAGATAAGGTCCATGAGTGATTTTCAAATCATCAATTCCTTGTGCCAAAGATTGAATGATTGAAATACCGAACATTATTAAAACCAATAAAAAAAATCTCTTTTTCATACGCTTATAATTTTTAAACTATACCAAAATTAAGTGGTTCATTTCCTTAAAACCGATTACCAGCAAATCATCCCATTCCACAGATCGCTCCTATCTATTATTTGGGCATTCCCATCTGATGCTAATAGACACACGAAAAAAAATGTATATATAAAAAACATTATCTCCATTTCGAATCGTATTAATCAACTTAATCAAACTTCAATTTTACCATGACTGGAAAATGGTCTGATGGAAATTTTCCATGATATGTATCTGTAAGTATTCCCCATTTTTCTGTTTTGAAATGTTTCGATACAAAAACATGATCGATGATGCTTGTGCTCGATGTTCTCTTTCCAAAACCGTTGAATGAACCGTTTACAGCAAATGGATCATCGGCTTCAAGGAAGGTATCATTCAGCTCATCAGAATTTAAAATTGTTTTATACCACTCACTTTGATGATCACCATTGAGATCACCCATAAAAATTACAGGACGATCACCTGCAATTTCTGCAATTTTACTTAGAATGAGCTTGCTGCTTTCTTTCCTGGCCACAACCGCCTGGTGATCAAAGTGGGTATTGAAAAAATAGAAACTATTTCCAGAATGTATATCTTTGAAATGTACCCATGTACACATGCGATGACAACAGGTGCCATCCCAACCCATAGATGGTTTATCCGGGGTTTCTGATAACCAGAAATCTCCATGATCCAAGATCTCAAATTTTTTGGTTTTATAAAAAACAGCGGTATGCTCTCCCTCCTTTTTTCCGTCGTCCCTCCCCACTCCAATGTATTCATAGCCGGGAAGTTCATTTTGCAAATCTTTCAATTGGTGTAACAAACCTTCCTGAATCCCCATAATATCAAAATCATGAAAACGTACCATAGCTGCAACCACAGGACCTCGGCGCGTCCAGTCCCTCCCGTTAAGTGAATCATTTTTGTAATTTTCTTTGAGGCTATACCGAATGTTATAGCTTGCTACGGTAAGTTGCTGCGCTTGTATTGCAGTGGCAAAAAAGATTAATAGAATGATGATAATTGTTGTTTTATTTTTCATGCTTACCAAAAATAGTTTTTCAATAAATTTATTGCTTTTTTATGAAATCCAACCATAAATCTCTATGATCAAATGTTGTAATTTTTAGCTCAAGCTCCTCTGTCTGTGTCCCCACAGACCGAAAAAACTGGTTCATGAAAATACAAACCATGGCATACAGTTAATATATCCTTTTTCGCCGGCAGTCAGGCTTCTCATCTCCCCTGAATCGCACAATTTAGGTGCTAATCATTTTGCCTATCGCTTTTACAATTTCAAATTCCGGATCGGCATATTTTGGATCCCATGGCGTACCCCCTGTCATAGTATTGATCTGTGATTCGATTTTTTGTGCGTTATCAAAATCCTTTTCTATCATAGATTTACTCCACCTTTGCAACGGATCATTTGGTTTTGACTGTTCCCATTGATTCAGATATTCCTGAATTTGGTCTTTCTTATTCACTTTCGTCAAAGCCACAAGATACAGGTAACTTGTGGAACTGTATTTCAATTTTTGTTGTTCGGTAAATGAAATTATACTTTGATACAATTCTTCCGCTTGCTTTGTTTTTCCTTTTCTACTCAGGCATTCCGCTTTAAAAAAATCTTCAATCCGTTCATCAACATCATAGGGCTGTCCTGCACCGAGGTTTTCAGGCCACAATCTAGCTTGTTCTGCTGATTTGATAGCCGAACTATACTTTCCTTTTTCGTACAACTCTACGCTCTCCATCATGCATGCCTGGCGGTAAGTTGTTCTACCATAACGCGCCCCCTCACTCGGAAGAATAGTCGTATTTGCCAGGGTCTTTTTACAGGCAGAATATTGCCCATCTGCCATCAAACACTTGGCATATACATATCTCAACACATCATTTGATGGGAATTTTACTATGGATTCTTTGGCAATTTCTAAGGCCCGTTCAACATGGCTATTTGCCAGATAATATTCTATAAGTTTTTCAGAAGTACGCCAATCTTCTTTTCCAAGTTCTCTTGCCTTTATCAAATCCCCTTCGCCATCATACCCTGTATCCCCCTTAAAAAGCGCTGCTTTTGCAAGATAGAAATAGGGATAGTCAGGTAAATCCCCACATTTGACAATAGATTCTTTGGCCTTTTCAATATTGCCTAAACTCCAATTTAATAAAGCCAGATAATATTTTGGTCGCCAATTATCTGTCTGTCCTGTAGCCCATTTCAGTACAGCCACATTTTCCATTCGAAATGGTAAAACAAAATCAGGAGATGATTGAACAGCTTTTTCCAAATAAGTATCAGATGAATTATTATCATTTATTTCATTGTTTAAATATGCCAATTTGAAATACACCATTGCCTGTGACTCTGATAGTTTAAGAAGTATTATCGCCTCCTCTACGCACCCGGCATCTTCATACCATTGTGCCATTTCGAGCAATGTCTCATGGGGCATTTCGTTGCGAATCAATCCAATAAATTCATCTTTTAAGTTTTCACCCCCCTTTAAAAGCATCTTTTCAAAGTTTGAGAAATGATTGAGAACCGCTATGGACTCCATTTTATTCTGAAAACCGGTTGCCATCTCAGCGTTGTTTCCTTTTCGGCATATGACAGCCATAAGTTTATTGGCCTCCAAATCGGTACTATTAGAATGAATCACTTTCATCGAATATTGCCTGGCAACCAAAAAGTCGCCCTTTATCATAGAAAGTTTTGCCAGTTCAATATATGCAGCATTGCGATAAGAAGGCTTCAGGGATGTCAAAGAAAAACCATCTTGTGCATCCAGTAATTTTTCCAATTTTTTATTGATAAGCCCGTAAATAAAATTGGCTTCAGCATCATAGGTATTTATCGATAATGATTTTCTTGCATGCTCAAGTGCATTATTAAAATCAGCTTTCCTGTAATAAAGCATTGCTAGCTGATTGATTGCCGGACTATAATTCGGATCATTTTCCAGACACTTTTTAAAACTCACCAATGCCCGGTCATATTTATTTTGGTAAATCCACTGCTGCCCATCAAGAAATAATCCATAAGTAGTATTCCAGTCAAAATCCATGGGAGCCTCCATTGGGCGATTGAGTTCGTTCTCTTTGGGAGACTCAGCGTAAACAAGTTTATTATCCCCAAGCACGATCTTCATCGGTTCATCAGATGGATTAGTACCGATATTCTTTGTCCAGGTTTCAAGTACATCGAGATCAATCTTTATCTTTTCAATTAATTTCCCTCCCCGATATATGCTTATTTCATCAACAGTTTTTTGTAGCGGGCAAAAATAAATCATCTGTCCATCATGCGATTTTTCTATATTAATAACTCCAAATGAATTGGCTTTTTTCACTCCCTTTGTATTAAGAATTGGGAACCAGTATTCTTCAAATACATCTGTAGCATATGCTTCAAAGCCAAAATGTTTAAAAGGGGTTTTAGTACTACTTGAGCCCGGCTGGTTAAACAACCTACCGGATTGTAATTCTACATATTGTCCATCCGTATCTGTCAGAAGATCTTCCCAAATTCCTCCTGATCTGGAATGCGCCCATTGAAAAACTTTCATACCGAGTTTCTCACCATATAACGAATAATGGCCTAAACCAAATTCTAAATCATGCCAATACGCCGCATAATGCTCGCTAATACCACCGAGCACATGATTTGATTTACTATCACCAAAATTATTGTTTTTATACCAGGATAAATCTCTTCCCTCTTTATCAACCGGCCAGGTATGCGCATTACCATCATGACCTATCCAGTTGGCACCAGGGAAACAAAATTCCAAATCTCCATCCACTTGATAAGCTGCATTCATCCATTGATAATAGGGCTGTACCAGCGGGGTTGGGTTGTGCCATGTGGTGGTGGTGGTGAAATATGCTTTATTCTTTTGAAGGTTTACTTCTGTTTCCCAGCGCGTCCTCGTAAAATTATCCGTGGCGCTTATATAACAGCTTACACTTCCATCCTCTTTAGTTTTAATGACATAGTCCACAGGTGTTGCACTTGTTGGGGCATGTCCTATAACGCCAAAATTTAATTCTATGCCACCGGAAGTCCATGCGCCTCGCATGGCAATATCCCGAAACTTAACTACTGAATTGTAATAGATAAATTCATGACCTGTTGACTTTTCGATGGCTCCCCATATTTTCCCTCCAACCTCAGGAAATATAGAAACTTTGATGAAATCATTTTCTAATATCACAACTTTCCATTCCTTATCAGTTCCTTCCTTGGCAAAACCATCAAACCGGAAATACGGATAATAATAGCTGTCTGGTTTAGGAATTCTATTTGGATCTGAGAATGGATACGTTTTTAGGACTTTTATTGTCTCTCTAATGGTAGCATCCTTTTGTGAATGAGCCATTACAGTAAGAAAAATGAAAGTGAGAAGTAGTGGTACAAATATTTTATTTTTCATGGTAGTTGTATATTTATTTCTCCGAGATAATTAAAAACTTAACTCCTTTGGCATCAACAGGAATTGCGTCATCGATACGCTGGAATCCTTTTTCCTGATAGTTGTCTACCTTAGGGATATATAAAAACTGTCATGTACTCAGAAATACTTAGATATGAGCTATTTTGTGAACAACAAATCAAGAAAGTAGATATAAACAAATTTCTTAAACTAATAATACTATTCATATTTAATTTGCATTTGAAATTGTATTTCTATTTTGTCTCCTTCTCTCCATTCATAGTTGGTTGCCAATAAATTGTTTTCATTTTGCTGTTTAATCAAATCTTTCCTGTTCAATGGTATTTGAGATACTATGATTAGAATATTTCTAAAAAGCACTAATTTATTTTCTTTATCCTGGCCAACCATCCGCCGCCAGGGGCCAGGTTAATAGTATGAATATCTTTATTTGTTACAGTTTTTGTTTTTTTCTGATAGTCAATTGCGCGTGTATCTGCATTTATACCATCTTCGATATATTCCATTTGATATTCACCATTATCAAGAAAGTCGAAATTGATTTCAAATTCCTTCGGCTCCCAATTAGTTATTGCGCCGATGAACCATTCGTCCTTATTTTTTCTGGCAAGTACTGTGTATTCTCCAATTTTTGCATTCAACACTTTCAGGTCATCCCATTCAACCGGGATCTTGGAAATGAACTCAGTGCATTCCCGCTCTTTGTAATAATCAGAAGGAGAATCAGGCAACATTTGCATGGGGCTTTCCAGAATCACGAATAGCGCCATTGAGTGTGCCCGGGTACCCATTCCCATTGGCATATCGCCAACAGTCCTGAAATTTTTCTTTTGTGCATTGTGTGTTGTAAATGGGATATAGTCCATAGGGCCCGCTACCATACGGATATATGGCAACAGATTATGATGCTCCGGTGTGTCAAACTTTGTCCAGCCATTGTATTCAAATTCTATCAGGGCTTCCCTTGTTAAAACATTTGGGTACATCCGTCTAAGCCCTGCGGGTTTATAAGCTCCGTGAAAATCAATAACCATTTTTCGCCTGGCGGCTTCCTTAGCAACATGATGATAGAATTGTACCATTTTCTGGTCGTCGCGGTTCATAAAATCAAATTTGATTCCACTGATTCCCCATTCTTCAAATTGTTTCCAGGCTGCATCCATCTGTTTTTCAAAAGTATTCCATATTGCCCAGAGCATTATTTTTACATTCTTTTCTTTGGCATATGCAATTACCTCTTCCATGTTCAGGTCAGGATTTATGGCAAGCAGGTCACCTTGTTCAGACCAGCCATCGTCAAACAGAAAATATTCAAACCCAAATTCAGAAGCGAAATCAATAAAGTATTTAGCGGTAGCAGTGTTTACCCCTGATTTAAAATTGGTGCCGTAAATATTTCGTCTTCCCCACCAATCAAA
>QMMZ01000044.1 GCA_003647525.1 Deltaproteobacteria bacterium
GTTAATCTGCTTTTTGAATGTTTCCACCAGAGTTTTGCCGGCTTCAAGTTCAGACAGATTTCGCAAGGTATTCAGGCTGTCAAGATCAACCGGTTGTTCAAACAGTTCATCCTGAATAAAATATTTTACTTTGCCGTACAGCACATCATAGCCGCTGACCAGTTTCAAATCTTTCATAATAATTTGCGCAAAATATCCAATCACAGAACGGTAATTGGTAACTGTTCCTGAATCCATAATGGTTATATGATTGATCTCGCCGGTAGTTATATCCTTAAATACAATCTCACGCTGCTCTTCGACGCTGAACGTCTTGTATTCTACTTTTTTATGGCCAAAGTGCCCGGTGTCCAGACCTCTGAAATTCTTGTACTCCCGATAAACCCTCGGGGTTAATACCGGAATCTCGATATCAAGATTGTTGATATCCTTTTTTGTATTTTCATTATCAATTTCAACGATAATCGGCGTTTTGGGCTTGGTGCCTTCACCCATTGCCCTGCGCTCAAGCTCAACACCTTCGGACTGAATAGACTCCACAAAATCCATAAAAGCATTGGTTCCCACAAGGCTGACGTATTCCTCCGCATCATAGCCGGGATACATTTTTCGCAAGCCCCGACCCAAAGTCTGTTCCGGTAAAATATTACTTTTGGCAGAATAGGGACGCAATCCCACGATAGTGGTCACGTTTTTCACATCCCACCCCTCTTTGAGCATCATCACCGAGACAATAGCCTTGTAAGGGCTGCCCCAGCTATCAATCTCATTGGACTGTTTGCGCAGCTTTTCCAGCTCCTCCTTCTTCTTCCCGCTTTTCGCCTCGCTGATCTCACCGTTGTTTTTCGTGTGAATCACCAGCACCGCATCTTTAAAATCAGAATAGGTAGTCTTTAGATATTCAGCCACATCATCACAGTTTCTGGTATCGTCAGTCATTACAAAGAGAATGGCTTTTTTGTCCAGTTTTTCATGTTCTTTGTATGCCTTACGCCACTCCTCTATGCCGAGATTAAGATAATCGGCATATTTTTCCGTATATTTCGAACTTTTCCGTTCACCAAGCTTCGCACGGCTTGCGGAATCGGGCAGCACCGGATGTTTGACCACATTCTGCGAAATGGCCTCTACCAAAGGATAATCCGAAATGGTCTGCACAAAAATTGCACCGTTGTTGTGCCTGGGCGTAGCGGTCATGTCCACTTGCAGGGAAAGGAACTTGTCCTTGTGTTTCAGCCGATTATGAATATCCTCAATCGACTTGAACCACGCCATTTTGGGATCATGAATATGGTGCGCCTCGTCATTCAGCACCACCAGCTCATCAATATCGCGGACAATATCCCCAAGATCGACTTTGGAATCCGTGGTAGCTCCTGTGGGACGCCTGCCCAGAAAATAATCCATTGTATCTTCATCATCAGCGGACGGCTCCACATTATTGCCGGAATAGACACGATGAATATTGGTTAAAAATATATTGCCGGTCTTGCGGATAACATTAACCTCATCCTGAATATGCAGGGTCAGTTGAAAATCATCGCGCCAGTTACGCCCCTCATAACCGCCTGAATATCCATTGGGCGGCAGCACCGGGTCTTCAAAGAATATCCGCAATCCGTCAAAATCCGTTCTGATCCGATCCAGCACAATGATATTAGGCGTAATCAACAGAAAGTTACGCGCCAGGTCCGAATCCGGCTCATAAAGTTTGTGAAAATAACACCACGCCAGAACCAGGCTCATCACCTTGGTTTTGCCTGTGCCGGTCGCCATCTTGATGACAAAGCGCCGCCATGATTCATCAAACATCCCGGCAGAAACAGCGCCGGATGAATCAAAACGGAGCAGATCATATTTGTCCTTCACATTAACCGCATCGTAAAGGTAGATGATGCTTTCAACCGCCTCTTGCTGGGCAAAATAATATTCAAATTTCGCCATCGTGCCGCCTGATTTTGGCAGCATATGCTCCTGATTAAACCACCAGTTCAGCAAGGCGATACTGGTACCTGCAGCGCCTTCATAGCCGTTGTCCCGCCATGCCTTTACCTTTTTACGCAGTTCATGCACCAGAGGCGGCAGCAGCTTTTCATAGCTTGATTCCCGGAGGGCTTCGTCCGCCGGAAACCAGCGAACATCCGGGTTGAGGATTGCATGGGGGGAATTGGGAAAATCAGGATGCAGTGCCATTTTTACCCCCTTTTAGTTTTTTAACCTGTTTATTGTCCACGAGGGTTTTCATTTGAGCAATTGCAATCGTATTCAGTTTATTCAAACGTTCCTGCTGCTGCATACCTTCATTGATAAAATGCGCATTCAGGCTTTCCATGTTGGAAAGGCAAACCAATTGAGAAACATTGGCGTAATCCCGGATATTGCCTTTTTCATCAGGGTTGTTTTTTCGCCATTGTTTGGCAGTCTCGCCGAATAAAGCCATATTCAACACATCTGCCTCACTGGCATAAACATGATTGACCTGTTTAGGCGTCAGCTCGGGTGGAATCAGATTTTCTTTAATGGCATCGGTATGAATACGATAATTAATTTTTGCCAGATTGCGTTTAATATCCCAGCCAAGTTGCTTACGTTCATTTTCTTCTTCCTTTAAGCGTTGAAACTCCTTTATTAAATAGAGTTTGAATTCCGCTGAAATCCAGGATGCAAATTCAAAGGCAATATCTTTATGGGCATAAGTTCCACCGCCATATCTCCCTGATTTTGAAACAATGCCAACTGCCTGAGTGAGCTTTATCCACTTAGATGGTGTAAGAACAAAGGCATTGCTGCCGGCTTCATTTTTAACCGTGTCGAATTCGACACGGTTAAAACAGGGGTTATTGATTACTTCCCAAATACCGAGAAATTCAACAGTGGAACGGGTTTTCATCCAGTTCTGAATAACAAAACGTGGATCATCACTGTTTTTGTATTTTGCGATATCAGTTAAAGAAATATAGTCTTCCTCTTTTTGCGAAAAAAAATTGACATTGATATTTTTACAACAAGCTCTGCTTTCCTGCTCATACTGAAACCTCAATAATCTTCATGGTGTCATTGCCGAAGATATCCACCACTTTGACCGCAATCTTGCGCTGCCCGGGCGGGTATTCCCTGAACACGCTTTTCAGCTCAATCGACCGGTCTTTTTTGGTGCGGAAGGATTGCCACTCGTTTTCAAACACATAATCGCCTGTCCATACTTCTTCATAATAGCCTAACTTCAGTTGAACCGGATCTGCGCTGCCATCAAGATGTATCTGTGCATCAGGTTCTCTTTTTACCCGCACTATTTCCTTTTTACTCTCAAAATTAAAGTCAACGGCCCAGTAATCAATCCAGTCAGTCCAATTTTGTGTCAACACCTCGCGGCCGACAATGCCGTTTTTGTCTTTGCTGATCTTTACTACCTGGCCCTTGTCAACGATCACCTTACTCTTGCCTTTCTTCAGGCTTTCATCAACCCCCTTGGCATCCTGTGAATAAAAGACGGAAAAATCGGTCAATTCCACGGCAATGCTGTGTTTGTTTTTACCCTTGCCAAAATGCGGTTTAACTTCAATAAACGAAACATCATGAAACACCACCTGATTTTTCTCCACCGCCCGCTTGTCAAACACATCACGAGGGATGTATTTCATTGCAAGATCAATCCCCTTGGTCTTGGCTTCGTCCAGAATATTGGGAAACAGCCCCATTTCAAACTCAAATCCGAGAATATCCACGCGGGTGATATGCTTCTGACGGCATTCCAGAATGATCTCTTCCACAAACAAGCGGGTAACGGGCAGATTCACCGGACCCACCGCCACCAGCCGACCGGCCTTTTTGCCCTGAAAGGTCTTGAACTGGCTGACCGCTTCTGCACGGTAGGCGTGGAGGATAAGATTGAGAAAATCTTTTTCTTTGGCTTCCAGTTGTTTCTGCTTTTCCTGTTCCCTGAGATTGGGGTTGACGCCGATGTAGTGCTGGCGTTCGTATTTCCCCAGATTGAGAATTTCAAAAGCACGCCAGCTTTTGTTCTCTTTTTTGAGCTGCCGCTGCACGCCGATCATGCGCTTTCTGGTTGTGTGGATAGCAAATTTGCCGAGGTCGGAGCCGATCCATTTTCGATTTAGTTTTTCGGCAACGGCAAGAGTGGTGCCGGAGCCGCAGAAGAAATCGGCGATAAGGTCGTTTTCGTTGGAAGAGGCTTTGATGATACGTTCTAAAAGAGTTTCTGGTTTTTGTGTTGAGTAATTTGTGTCTTCAATAGCTTGTGAGTTTACTGGCGGAATATCTATCCAAATATTATCTACAATCACTCCCTTACCTTCATGAAGGTAGTTTTTCATTCTTGGTTTTGCATTAGGATTTTCAGGATATTTAATCCTTCCCATAGCTTCTAATTTTTTCAACCTTTCTTGAGAATAAGTGCCAATGTTATCCCAAAAAAATTTTCCGTGTTCATCTTCATGAACAAATCTACTCTTATACTTGTCTGAATAATCAGTATATTGTGATTCAATCTTGTGCTCACCCTTTTTGTAAACTAGAATAATATCATCCACTGCAAGCCATTTGTTTGATTTAGCCTTACGCCCGCTGGAAATCCTTCTCCAAATAATATTACACATAAATTGATTCTTGCCGAAAATTTCATCTGCCATAGTTTTTACATAATGTATAGTTCTCCAGTCCAAATGTATATATAGTGCGCTCATATCAGCTAAAAGGTCATTCATTAACGATAGTCGTTCATAAAGCATCGCTAAAAATGAATCTTGCCCCTTGCCCCAGGTATCGCGGTAGGCCAGTTCTTCCAGTATGCCAGGCTTTTTAGGTTGTTCCAGCCCTTGATCTGCCGACCGGTCTGCATGTCAAAAAGGTCCATCTGCAATTTCACGGCTTCTTCCGCACGAGGCTCGTCAACCTGCTCGATCACCTGAAACGGCAACACCGCATTGCAAACCTCACTGGTCTTCCCATTCCAAACCAGCTCCACCTCCCGCTTGTCCTCAAACAGCAAAAACCGGTACTTCTCCGGCAGCGGCTTGCCTTCCTCCAGATACCGATTAATATCTCTTATCTCATTATCCGTCAGTTTCATCTATGTGCCTTTTCGGTTCATTTTCATATCTTTCTGGCCATAAATTTTGTTCAGTGCATGTGAGTGTTAAAAAATGTAACGCCCCTCTTCAGCGGCGTGGCTTTTTGCGTCCGCTGAAAGAGATTTGTTAGCTGTTTCCATGCCTATTAATTGCTCGGCCTATACTACATCAAGAGCATTCCACATATTATTTAACAATCCTATGTTTCTTTTTTCTCCATATTTTACAAGATGTATCTTGATCTTTTCTGCCGACTTTCGACATGAAAGTGGATTGTGCATACCGCTCCTACTGATTGCTCTATGCAAAGCAAGGCACGAATTATAAACACTGTTTGATGTTTCTCTAAACGCCATTAGTATTTCTGCTCGTTGTGCATTATCATAATGAAAATACTCCAAGCCATCTATAATATCTTGTTGATTGAAAAACAGTTCTTCCTCTTTATTTTTAAAACTATTTTTTTTGGTGAATCTATTTTTCTTTTGAGCTAAAAGAGAGTTGAAATATTTTTCCATGTTCAACTCATAATTGTCTTTCATCCTTACATAGATTTCCGGATGATCTATAGCTGAAGAGAAATAAGCTTGCAATTTTGGCATCTGAGCACAAAGCTGTGGCGGTAGATTCTTGATTGCAAACTGCTCATTAATTGCCACATTTGGGAATTTCTCGTAATCGAGTATTATGTGTAACAATTCATGAACAAATGTGTTTTCGTGAGATTCTGGTATATCTGCATTCAGGGCCACCATAATATGGTCGTTATATTCTTTTGCAGCTCCAAGATATCCTTCTATACCACTAATCCCTGACACGTTTGCCATTTCGTGAAGAGTAGTGATTTTTATTTGCTTGTCTGTGTGCTTTAAAAGGTGCTCTCTTGCCAAGAGAGTATTATTTGTTTCGTTCATTGTCCTTAATTTTGTATTCATTAGTATCCACGGGCTACCAACGTAAGGCGGGACAGCCCGTAAATTCAATCAGTTAGCAACTCCCTATCTTTTGCTTGATTGTGGAATTGCCATAGAGCCAAAATGGCCGAAACTGTCCCGCTTTAAGTTGGTAACCGTATCCACGCATACGCCATTTAAGTAGAAAACGACTTTACCCTTATTCCAAGTAAAATCAACCATCACTCTTGGTTGTTCGCTTGCGGGTATTGGTTTTCTGCTTGAAAGGACATCTGCTGCAAGGCCTTCTACCAGCACTTCCATAGTTTTGTCTGAATGCTTAACGATGCTGACGGACAAATGACCCTGCTTAAACAGGCCAAAGTTGTAACCATGCGCATTGGTTTTCCAATCTGCGTGTGGATGGTTAACACAAAAAGTACCTGTTCCTTCTAAAGATAATGGACTGGTGCCACATTCAAAGTCCGTTGTATGTTCATCTGAATAGGGTTTAACTGGCTGGCTGGGTATTGCTATTTCAGGGCGTGACTTTCTCTTAAAATCTAGATTTTGTTCTGCTTCATCTAAAACCCTTTCCCCTACCTCCAATATCAAATCTGCCTCAGACATCAATACCGTGTTTAGGGCAGTTTGATCTGATATAACTGTTTCACTAAGCTCTATCAAGTGCGGCTCGACGCCTTCGTCCTCATGAGCAGAACCCATCTGCTCTGCAACTGCACGGATCAGGTTTTCGTGCGTATAACCATTTCCAGATACCACTAACGCCTCACACTCCTTAATAATTCCTTTTAGAGAATAATGTGCTGGAGTAAGTCGCGGGTCACCTTGGCCTGCACGAAAAATGCGGACAAACGAAAATTGCAATCCCTTCGCAAGGGGATGGTTGCGGTCTAAATTACCCGATAGGTGAACATGTACAGCATCATGCAGATTTACTTCATCTATTACTCTCCAGAGTAACCCTTCTGTTCCACTAACTTTACACACTAAAACCCTTAGCTCGACTGCCAATGTCTTAAGGTATGCGCCATCGCCGTTTGAAAGCTTTAATATAGACTCTCTCAAAAAATACAGATGATCATCTAAGTCACGTAGCTTTCTATCTATTGTCTTGGGGATTCTATTCTTACGCGCCATAACAATTTTTTCTTAAGGGCTATCATTAAATGTTAAGAAATAAATCAGTGATGTTTGATATTAACATATCGTTTCTTGATTGTTATAATATATTAATATTGCACTGTTTTTAATGAAAAGGCAAGAATCATATAATCCCAACCCGCTTTTCTCACAAGACGAGTTTGCCGCATACGCAAGGCGCAGGCCATGAAGCCGTGGTACTTCACTGCGAATGGCCTGCAACACAGTGGATGCGGTGAAATCGGCTTGCCCGAAGGGTGAACAAATTATAAAGGAATTTATTATAAATTCCATAAACAAAGTGTTGAACGGCTTAACATGCAAAGGTAGTTATAACTTTCAATAATACAGATATATTATGCATTGTTTTATGAGTTGTTCATGAGAAATGCGGGCTAAGCGAGATAGGGAAAGCGGAAATATTGGAGCTACAAATGTGGGGGAAGTCTATTGATTTTCTTTTGCGATTTTTTCACCGCCAATAAGCCGTGGAGTTCAGTATTTGTCTAATTTGTCGAGGATGTCCCCAGCTATGCTCTTTTTTATACACACCCTCTAAACGCATCTGGATGAAATGTTATATTTACTTTTCGCCGGCTTCTTCCAGAAACAGATCAACTAATTCGTCTGACATCCACAAACCTGCTCTGCGCAAATTATCCAGTTCAGCAGCAACGGATTCAATCAGTCCTCTCCGCTTGGCTAATATAAGCATACCACCCGTGCCCAATGTCTGAATTCCAAAGGTCTTTGCACAACGACGGGCTGCTTTATCATCCACCATCGCCCGGAATCCTGGGTGTTCCATGGCAAAGCTCAACACCTCGGATTCGCCAATTCCAATGCCCCAGGCAGCGATACTGGGCGAAATGCCGGGGACCTTCACCTTTTTCGCCCATTTTGCATTTATAAGGCCTGAGACGGATTCATCCCTGTATCCTCCTTCGATAACTTCAGACCACACGGCCTCAGGTATGCAAATTTCACCGAACAATCCCGGCAAAAGACTTTCAAGATGACCGCGGAAAAGAATAATTAGAGGCGATGCATTGATAACCACCCGTTCAATCCGCATCACGCAATTCCTCGCTCAGTTCCTCTGGAGAATACTGCAACGGCGATACATGAAGCCGACTCAAGGCGCTTATAAACTCCGCGCGCGATAAACCGGCAATCTCAGCAGCCTTTTCCTGGGAGAGCATACCCAACTCATACCATTTTACTGCCGCGGCGATGCGCATTTCGCTGACAAACTCACCAGGATCCTTGCGCAGGGCAGCAAAAGCCGATTCCGACAATTGAACATTTAACTCTGCCATATTCTTGCTCCTTCATAATTAGTGAAAAACAATAACATTTTACACAAACCCGCCAAAACCGCAAAGGTTTTCCTTCCCTTTAACGCCATTAAAAATATATTTCCTTCATATTCTCCTCAAATTTCTCAAGCATTTCTCCTTGCGTCATGATTTCCGGATATTCAATTGCATATAATTTTTCGGAATACTTTATTAAGCTCAGAATAGTTTTTAAGCTCAGTTTTGTCAGGTTTGTTTTGAGCAAGCCTGTTTAGCTCAGTCTCAATAAATTTACTAATAACCGGTATTCTTGGAGCATTATCAAGTTCTTCACCTGATCTTTTTCTTTTAAGCAATTCATCTATTTTGATTCGTAGTTCCTTGTCATCAACCGTTTTTCTCAGCAGAATCTCAAATTCCATCGGCACAGGGCAATTATATCTTTCGATCCACAGGCAAGCTAATATAGGCCGCAATACATAGAAATATTTCTTGATCCAGCTCTTTTCACCTTTTAGATAGTCCCGGAAATTACCCTTTGCCATATGAAGATAACAGAATACAGCCATGACCTTCCGAGGTATAAGTTGAATTTTGTTAATTATTATCATATAAAACTGAAAAGTGGTCAAACATTTTTTGGCAGGATGATCATAATGTAAGGATTAGAAGGA
>QMMZ01000045.1 GCA_003647525.1 Deltaproteobacteria bacterium
CATAATCAGCCATGCCCTTCAATCCCATATGCTTTGTTATCGCCGCCGTAAGAGTGGTCTTACCATGATCTATATGACCAATGGTCCCTACATTGACATGCGGCTTGGTCCGCTCAAACTTCTCTTTAGCCATATCACCGTCCCCCTTAAATTAACTCAAAGTTCAGGGTTTGATTAATTCACTTTAAACTTTGGGCTATAAACAATTTTTCATGACTTCATTACCCTGATTGAGCGAGAGTCGAGAATGCCCCAGATCCAAGGCGGAAAGGGTGAAGCCGTAGTAAGCCTACTGCGAACCCTTGACAACGAAAGAGATGGGGTATCATCGGCTTTCGCTCAATTAGGGTTACCAGCGATAATGTGCGAATGCTTTGTTCGCATCAGCCATTTTATGCGTATCTTCCCTTTTCTTGGCGGAAGCGCCTCTGTTATTAGCGGCATCTAATAACTCTCCGGCCAATTTTCTATCCATACTCTTTTCAGGTCTTTTGCGTGCAAAACCTATAATCCATCTAATACCTAAAGCCGTTCGACGGGATGGTCTAATTTCTGTAGGAACCTGATAAGTTGAGCCACCTACACGTCGCGACTTAACTTCAATTAACGGCCGAACATTATCAATTGCCTTTTCAAAAATCTTGACTGGAGGTTCATTTGTCTTTTTTTCAATGATATCAAATGCATCGTATAACATTCTCTCAGCTATGCTCTTTTTTCCATCCCGCATCATAGATTTTATGAATTTTGATATGAGCTTATTGCTATACTTGGAATCAGGTATAGTTATTCTCTCAGGAACTTCTCTTCTTCTTGGCATATCTTCACCATCATATTAAACTATTTAGGCTTCTTCGCACCGTATTTTGATCTTCCCTGCTTACGGTCCTCGACCCCCAGTGTATCAAGAATACCCCTTACAATATGATACCTTACACCGGGCAAATCCTTTACACGACCTCCGCGAACCAAAACTACCGAATGTTCCTGAAGATTATGTCCAATGCCGGGGATATAAGCTGTAACCTCTGCCCCTGTGGTCAGCCTGACCCTTGCAACTTTACGCAAAGCAGAATTGGGCTTTTTGGGTGTTGAAGTATATACGCGTGTACACACTCCCCTCTTTTGTGGAGCTCCCTTTAGAGCCGGAGTATTGGTCTTCTTTTTAATTCGCTTTCTGCCTTTTCTAACTAACTGGTTAATGGTCGGCATATTCTCCCCTTAAAGGCCTCTATAATATAGTATCCGCAAACGCATTTCGCATGTTGATAAAAAGAATTTTTTTATCCGTATAGAACAATATTGTCAAGCTTTTTATGTAAAAAATTTTAGAGCCTGTCTGTAACTTATCTCCTTAGCGAAAAAGTGCGACCTATGCGGTTAGCGGTTAGCCATTAGCAGTTAGCTTTTGGATAAAATGGGCTTTCTCCCATACTTTAAGTTCTCTAAAATCTCTCATTTCCACCCATTTTCAATGCTAACGGCTAACCGCGCAGGTTGCAAATTTGAGGAGAATAGCAAGTCTATTTAACGAAAATCTGCGGAAATCAGGCAGGCCTTTAAGTCGGAATAACTTCGGCATCACTGTATAAAGGCAACCCGGTACCTGCGGGAATAAGTCTACCCATAATAACATTTTCTTTAAGCCCCAAAAGATAATCCTCTCTCCCTGCAATGCTCGCATCTGTGAGGACTTTTGTTGTCTCTTGAAACGAAGCGGCGGAGATAAAACTTTCGGTACTGAGAGAAGCCCTGGTAATTCCCAAAATAAGCGATTCCGCCACAGCAGGTTCCCCACCTTTCTCAATCACCTCCTTGTTAGCATCCTCAAATCTTACTTTATCTACCTGCTCCTCATAAATAAATTCAGTGTCACCGGTTTCAATGATCTTAACACGCCTCATCATCTGCCTTACGATTACCTCAATATGCTTGTCATTTATCCTCACGCCTTGCAAACGGTATACTTCCTGAACTTCATCAACTATATAGCGAGCTAATGCAATATCTCCCTTGATATTCAATATATCCTGAGGTATCGCTGAACCACTAATCATAGGTTCGCCTGCCCTTACATAATCTCCTTCATAAACATTTATATGCTTACCCTGTGGAATCAGATATTCCTTCTTTTCACCAATATCAACAGGTGTAACCGTTATTTTCTGCTTACCTTTTTTTGTTGCCTTAGAAATTGAAACATATCCATCTATTTCACTCAACACAGCTATTTCTTTGGGCTTGCGAACCTCAAAAAGCTCAGCAACTCTTGGAAGACCGCCGGTAATATCCTTGGTCTTGGTAGTTGCACGCGGAAGCTTTGCAATAACGCCGCCGGCATGGACATGATCACCTTCTTCAACAAGCAGAATAGCTCCCAATGGAAGCATGTATCGCGCCATCCCCTTTGAGCCTGGAAGTCTATCTGTTTTTCCATGTTTGTCTTTTATAGAAATTCTTGGACGTTCATCAATACTCTTTGATTCAATTATAGTGCGACTTGACTTTCCAGTTGCGGAATCAACCTTCTCCTGCATTGTTTTGCCGGATATGATATCTCCGAATTTTACGATTCCATCAATCTCTGTAATAATTGGTGTTGTAAATGGATCCCACGTTGCTAAAAGATCTCCAGTTTTAACTTTTTGACCCTCTTTAACTTCAATGTGAGCGCCATAGATAACGGGAAACCGTTCTCTCTCTCGTCCAGCTTCACCAATAATGGCTAATTCACCGCCACGCCGGTTCATAACAATAAATTCTTTATCAGCATTTTCTACTATATTCAGATCAATAAAACTTACAGTCCCATATACTCGAGCTCTGATATCAGCCTGTTCAACTCTCCGGCTTGCTGTTCCACCGATATGAAATGTACGCATTGTAAGCTGAGTTCCAGGTTCACCAATAGATTGAGCGGCTAAAATGCCAACGGCCTGGCCTATTTCAACCATTGCGCCATGTGAAAGATCGCGGCCATAGCATCTGGCACAAACACCACGTTTTGTCTTGCATGTAAGAACGGATCTGATTTTGACGATAGTCACACCCGCTTCTTCAATCTTTTCTACAGCCGCCTCATCTATATCTCCTCCAGCTTTTACAAGCATTTCATCTGTGAAGGGATCAAGTATATCTTCCGATGCAACACGTCCTAAAATACGCTCTCCCAAACGCTGGATAATCTCTCCGCCTTCCACAAGAGATTCAACCTCAACGCCCATCATTGTTCCACAATCCATTTCCATAATCACACAGTCCTGAGCAACATCAGCAAGACGCCGGGTAAGATATCCTGAATTCGCTGTCTTTAATGCAGTGTCAGCAAGGCCTTTTCTCGCACCATGGGTCGAAATAAAATATTGAAGTACTGAAAGACCCTCTCTGAAATTAGCAGTTATTGGAGTTTCTATGATTTCTCCTGATGGCTTTGCCATAAGACCACGCATACCCGCAAGCTGGCGCATCTGATCTTTGCTACCCCTGGCGCCCGAATCCGCCATCATATAAATTGGATTAAAACTTTCTCTTAAAACAGGCTTATTTTTCTCGTCAAGAACAGGTTTGCCTTCTTTATTAACTACTGGAACCATTTTCATGGCTTCCATCATCTCATCAGCAACATCGTCAGTCGCTTTTGCCCATATATCAACGACTTTATTATATTTTTCACCTTGAGTAATAAGGCCCTCGATATATTGTCTGCTTATCTCAGCAACCTGTTTTTCAGCCCTCTTCAGAATTTCCAATTTTGCAGAAGGAGTTATCATGGCATCAATTGAAATAGATAAGCCTCCTTCTGTTGAATATTTGTAGCCGATATCCTTCAATCTGTCGGAAAGTATGACAGTAGCTTTTGGCCCTAGATGCCTGTAAGCATAATCAACAAATTCACGTAGAGCTTTTTTATCCATTACTTTGTTGAGCGAATCAAAAGGTATCTCAGGCTGCTTTTCTATAATTTCAAAAATATGATACGCGTCATCAGAATAAATTATATTGCTGATCTCCCCCTGTTTAAGAGAAAATACTGTATTAACATCTTCATCTTTTGCCTGATATATCCTCTTGAACTCATCCTTTCTAAGCAAACCAAGAACACCTTCATTCTTTTTGTCGAGGCTCTGTGAATATTGACGTACCATGTCAACAAAGCTTGCGCCTTTTTGCAGCTTATCATAAACAGCTTGAGCCTCTTCTTCTGAAGGAACCATGATCTGGCGCATTAACACGATGTTATCCTTAGGAATGATTTCCCAAAGCAGAATGCGTCCAACGGTCGTGTCAAATCTCTTTTTATTAATACGGACAGTAATTTTAGCATGGAGATCAACTGCATCTGCATTGTACGCAGAACGGACTTCTTCCGGGCCGGCAAATTTTTTTCCTTCCCCTCTGGCTTTTTTAATCTCTCTTGTCATATAATATATACCAAGGACTATATCCTGGCTAGGTACAATAATTGGACTCTCATTTGCATGGGAAAGGATATTATTGCTTGACAGCATTAATACCCGGGCCTCGATTTGAGATTCCACGGAAAGCGGAATATGCACCGCCATCTGATCACCGTCAAAGTCGGCATTAAATGCCGAACATACGAGCGGATGCAGTTGAATGGCTTTGCCTTCAATAAGAATCGGCTCAAATGCCTGAATACCTAAACGATGGAGAGTAGGAGCACGGTTTAACATTACCGGATACTCTTTTACCACTTCATCCAGCGCATCCCAGACATCCGGGGTCCCTTTTTCCACCATCTTCTTGGCGCTTTTTACTGTAGAAACGAGCCCTTTCTGCTCAAGACGATAATAAACAAAAGGCTTGAACAATTCCAGAGCCATTTTCTTTGGCAAACCGCACTGGTGGAGTCTGAGATTCGGTCCAACTGTAATAACGGTACGACCGGAATAATCCACTCTTTTACCAAGAAGATTTTGGCGAAAACGTCCCTGCTTGCCCTTCAATGTATCACTTAACGATTTTAAAGGTCTCTTGTTGGTCCCGGTAATAACTCTGCCATGCCGGCCGTTATCAAAAAGAACGTCAACTGATTCCTGCAACATTCTTTTTTCATTACGAACAATAATATCAGGTGCGTTTAAGTCGATAAGACGTTTTAACCGGTTATTACGGTTAATTACTCTACGATAGAGATCGTTTAGATCGGATGTGGCGAACCGGCCACCTTCCAGAGGAACCAATGGGCGCAAATCAGGGGGAAGAACAGGAATAACATCCATAATCATCCAAACCGGATTTAATCCGCTACGTCTGAAAGCATCGACTATCTTTAGTCGTTTAGATAGTTTTTGACGCTTTGCAACTGAGCCTGTTGAACTAATATCCTCTCTAAGTTCTTTGTATAAAGTATCAAGATCAATGCTCTCAAGTAATTTCTTAACTGCTTCGGCTCCTATCCCGGCTTCAAACTTTTCACCATATACTTCGCGCGCCTCGTAATATTTATCATCTGATAGAAGCTGACCTCGGCTAAGATCGGTATCCTTGGGATCAATTACAATATAACTGTCAAAATATAATACTTTTTCAATATTTTTTAGAGTCATATCAAGCAAATTGCCAATCTTGCTTGGAAGGCTTTTCAAAAACCATATATGGGCGCAAGGTGTAGCGAGTTGTATATGCGCCATCCTTTCCCTTCTGACCTTTGACTGAATAACCTCAACCCCGCATTTTTCACAAATAACTCCCCTGTGCTTCATACGCTTGTACTTACCACAATTGCACTCATAGTCCTTTGTCGGACCAAAAATTTTGGCGCAAAAAAGTCCATCGCGTTCTGGTTTGAAGGTTCGATAGTTGATTGTCTCCGGCTTTTTAATCTCCCCATGCGACCACTTTAGAATCTGCTCAGGTGATGCCAATCCAATCTTTACACCATTATAATACCTTGGATCCATAGGCTTGGCGAAGAAATCATATAGAGTTTCCATTTTACTCCCTTCCGTAATTTCCGATCGTTAATTCTTCTCCATAAGGCTTATATCAAGACCCAAACTCTGCAACTCCTTTGTCAGAACCTTGAAAGACTCAGGTATGCCCGGTTCAAGCACGTTTTGACCTTTTACAATCTTTTCATACATACGTGTCCTTCCAGCCATATCATCCGACTTTACCGTTATAAACTCTTGCAGAGCATGAGCCGCTCCATAAGCCTCCATAGCCCAAACTTCCATCTCCCCAAGACGCTGACCTCCAAACTGAGCCTTTCCTCCGAGAGGTTGCTGGGTTACAAGTGAATAAGGACCAATTGATCGAGCATGTATCTTATCATCAACAAGATGATGAAGCTTCAACATATACATTGCACCAACCGTAATTTTTTCTTTGAAAGGCTTTCCTGTACGCCCGTCATATAACGTAGTCTGTGCGGACACACTAAGCCCTGCTTCAGACAGAAGAGTTTTGATTTCATCCTCCATGGCTCCATCAAAAACCGGTGTTGCCATGTGAACTCCTTCTCTATAATTATCTGCAAAATCATAAAGCTCTTTATCACCCATTTTATCGATCATGTCCTGAATTGACGAATCATTGAATATCCGCTTCATCTTGTCTCTCAGATCTTTAAACTTTTGATCTTCAAGCAAAGTGTTAATCTGATCGCCAAGGCCTTTTGCAGCACAACCCAAATGAATTTCCAGAATTTGCCCAACGTTCATCCTCGAAGGCACACCCAAAGGATTAAGAACCATATCAACCGTCGTACCATCTTCAAAATACGGCAGATCTTCCTGCGGAAGAATCCTGGAAACAACGCCCTTATTACCATGACGCCCTGCCATTTTATCACCAACTGAAAGCTTACGCTTCATGGCCACATAAACCTTGACCATCTTAATTATACCTGGAAGAAGATCATCACCCTTTTCGTATCTGCTTATTTGCCGCTCAAACGCTGTTCTGCAACGCTCACGTTGTTCCCTGTATTGTCCAAGGATATCATGCACCTTTTCAGTCACTCCGGAATCACTCAGAACAATTCCTTCAAGGTGAGCCACGGGAATCCCGGCAAGGATATTTGAATCAATTTTGCTGTCCTTTACAATCAATACTTTCTTGCCTTTTTTCAAGAGTGATTTGCATTTTTTGCCGACAAGCAACTTCTCTAATTGTTCACGAACAATATCTTCAATTACAAAAAGCTCATCATCCCTATCCTTTTTAAGTGCAGCCATCTCCTCATTTTCAATCAAACGCGCACGATCATCCTTTTCAACACCCCGCCTGGAAAATACTTTTGCATCTATTACAATACCTTCGACACCTGGTGGTACTCTCAAGGAGGTATCTTTTACATCTGCTGCTTTTTCTCCAAAAATGGCTCGCAAAAGCTTTTCTTCAGGAGAAAACTGAGTCTCACCCTTTGGGGTAATTTTCCCTACCAGTATGTCCCCGGGGCCAACTTCAGCGCCAAGCCTGATGATTCCACTTTCATCCAGATTTCTTAAAGCTTCTTCTCCAACGTTAGGTATATCCCGTGTGATATCCTCTTTCCCAAGCTTAGTATCTCTAGCTACAACTTCAAATTCTTCAATGTGAATGGATGTATATATCCCATCCCTGACAAGCCCTTCGCTTACGAGGATTGAATCCTCAAAGTTATAACCACCCCAGGGCATAAAAGCCACAGTTACATTCCTCCCGACAGCAAGTTCTCCTTTATCTGTAGCAGGGCCGTCCGCAATTATATCGCCGGCCTTAACTTTCTGGCCTTTCACCACAATAGGACGGTGATTAAAGCATGTATTTTGATTTGAACGTATAAATTTTGAAAGCTTGTAAATCGTGACATTCTTTTCAACATGCTGGCCATTGCCTTCATCCATCATATTATCCGGATCATGCCGCAACACTATACGTAAAGCATCAACATCAACAACAGAACCATCCCTCTTTGCAACTATTGTAACACCTGAATCTTTTGCAACTACTCTCTCAATACCAGTACCTACTAAAGGAGCCTCATTTACTAACAGAGGAACCGCCTGGCGCTGCATATTTGATCCCATCAACGCTCTATTAGCGTCATCATTTTCTAAAAATGGTATAAGAGAAGCTGAAATACTTACTAACTGGTTAGGAGAAACATCCATAAGTTCGATATCTTCCTTTTGAACCATCATAAACTCACCCGCCACCCGTGATGTTACAAGGGGATTGACATATTCCCCTTTACTATCGACAGGCGCATTAGCCTGAGCAATAGGATGTTCCCTCTCTTCAAAAGCGCTAAGAAACCTAATCTCATCAGTAATAGTTGCATTCTTGATAACGCTGTACGGTGTCTCAATAAATCCAAATTCATTAACTCGCGCATAGGTGCTGAGTGAAACAATAAGGCCAATATTAGGCCCTTCCGGAGTTTCAATAGGACATATACGGCCGTAATGTGATGGATGAACATCCCTAACCTCAAAACCTGCTCTTTCGCGGGTAAGTCCACCCGGTCCAAGAGCGCTGAGTCGTCGTTTATGTGTTGTTTCTGAAAGAGGATTGGATTGGTCCATAAACTGGCTTAACTGACTGGTACCAAAAAATTCTTTAACAACAGCGGAAACCGGTTTTGGATTGACCAGGTCATGAGGCATAAGGGCATCAACCTCCTGCAAGCTCATCCGCTCCTTAATGGAGCGCTCCATGCGAACAAGTCCAATTCGATACTGATTCTCGAGGAGCTCACCCACAGCACGCACCCTTCTATTCCCGAGATGATCGATGTCATCAACAGCTCCTTGTGTCTCTTTAAGTTTTACAAGGGTTTTTGCTGTTAAAAGTATATCCTCTTTTCTGAGAACATTTAAATCAATCGGAACGTCAATCCCAAGTCGCAAGTTAATTTTCAAACGCCCCACTTTAGAAAGGTCATAATATGTTGATTTGAAAAACAGGTTGTCAACAAAATCCTGGGCGACCTCAGGTGTAGCGGGATTCCCAGGCCTGAGTCTTTTGTAAATTTCAATGAGTGCTTCTTCTTTTGTTTCAACCTTGTCCAGTAAAAGTGTCTTGCGAATAGAATCGCTGCTGGATATA
>QMMZ01000046.1 GCA_003647525.1 Deltaproteobacteria bacterium
GAATACGCAGTACCGGAGAAGAAAAAGATTTTTTCATTTTCTCTTCCACTTTTATTTTCCCAGTTGTTTTATCAGAACATAAATATAATCGGGATAATAATTATCGGGATTTTTCTTCCTGCTTCCAAAACCGGAATTTACACAGTTGCCATGAGAGTGATACCGTTTATTCTCATTCCCCTTGTTGCGTACAATGCCATATTTTCTCCTATAATTTCAGATTTTTTTACAAAACACAAAATGGAGGAACTAAAAAATATTTATAAAACAGGTTCCAGGTGGGTGATAACAATAACCCTCCCTATATTTGTCTTAGTAATTTTTTTCTCCAAAGAGATAGTCACTGTTTTCGGCCCAGGTTTTGCTGAAAGTGCTCAGATTGTGACACTAGTGCTCATCGCTCAGATGTTCAATGTGAGTTCCGGTTCAACAGGTATAATACTTTCCATGACAGGGAAAACGCTTTACAATTTGTTTAATACAGGAATATTGTGTGTTTTAAATATCGTATTAACATTGTTTTTAATTTCCCGTTTTGGTGTAATTGGTGTTGCATATGCTTACACCATATCCATTATTTTGATTCAATTACTACAGATGGGACAAGTGTGGTATTTTTACAAGATACAGCCATATAGCCTGGGGCATCTGAAGCCGGCTATAAGCTGCTTAACTGCATTTTTGATAATACGCTTTTTTGAAAACTCTTTTTCCATGGCACATGGCCTGATATCGAGTCTGGTACTTGTTGTAATTTTTGTGTCTATTTACGGAATTTTTCTCATATTTGCAGGAGTATCGCAGGACGATCGCATGATTTTGGAAAAAATCCGTCACAAGATTCTAAAAAGATGTGGTGCTGCAATTCAGTGAGTATGAAAATTGGTTAGAGCTAAAGAGTAGATTATGTCAGAGAATAATAGAAAAATATTCGTTTTGGGTTTAGATGGCGCTTCCTGGGACTTACTTAATCCACTTATGGATCAAGGGGTAATGCCCAATTTACAAAAAATTGTAGAGGGAGGGACATCTGGTGTCCTTCGGTCCACAATTCCTCCTTATACTGCGCCAGCTTGGGTTTCCTGCGTTACAGGCGTCAATCCGGGAAAACACGGTATTTTTGGTTTTACCCTCAATGATAGCGCGGCATCAGAAAGAAAATTTATAGGGAGCAATTATGTGCGGTCGCCCAAATTGTGGCATTATGTTAACGCTGCCGGAAAGACAGCAGGGATGATAAATATTCCGGTTACATATCCTGCTGAACCTGTGGACGGGTTTTGCGTGCCTGGATTCCTGACTCCCCTCGGAAAAGAAGATTTCACCCATCCTGTTTCCATATACAAAGATTTTTTGAAGACTATAGGCTATATAATCAATGTGCGTATAGCTGGGATAAGGGACTTTTCCGAAGAAACCCTTTTGAAGCTTATAGATGATATCAGAAATTGTACCCAAAAGCGCTATGAAGCGATGAAAGCGCTTAGAAAGGCATACGATCCGGATTTTTTTATGATTGTATTTACCTGTATGGATAAGATACAGCATAAATTCTGGAAATATCTGGACAATCGGGACCCGATGTATAATACGCTCCTTGCACAAAAGGCCCGCCCTCATCTTATATCGCTTTATAAGCAGGTTGATGATATTATCGGTAAGATATTAGAAGACACAGGAAATGCTACGACTTTATATATTGTTTCGGATCACGGGTTCGGGCCCAAGAAGAAAATACTTTATATTAATAAGTGGCTTGAAAAAAATGGTTTCCTATCTGTCAGGATGCTTGCTTTTATAAAATATCGATTCCTTTTGCGGTATATGAAAAAGATGGATTTTTCGAACAGAAATATCGATGTATTCAATAATCCGATTTGTAAGTTCATAAATGCTGATAAAAGCACCTTTCTCGGAAGCGACCCTTATGAACAGGGTGTTTACTACATTGGCAAATCGAATCAGAATGGATATTGGGAAGACGTGATAAAATTAAAACAAGCCCTGAAAGAACTCAAAGACACCTTGACAGGGCTTCCTTTGTTTGATGACATTTATCATAGAGATGACCTTTTTGTGGGCAATTATAAAGATAGAGCTCCTGATTTGATATTAAAGATGAAGGATTACGGGTGCGATTTGTCAAGAGGATTTCCTTTGAAAAATAAAATTTTAACTACTGTGGAAAAGCCTGCCGGTTGCCATCGGCCTGCCGGCATATTTGCCGCGTATGGTGATAACGTTGTCGGCGGAAAAAAAATCAACGCTTCCATCATTGATGTAGTCCCGACTGTTTTGTATGATATCGGGATTCCTGTTAGCAAAGAGATGGACGGCAGGGTTCTTACGGAGCTATTTTCTTCAAGCTTTCAATCCAGGCAGAAGATAGAGTATTCCAGCGCCGTTCCTAATCCTGTGGCAGGGAAAGACCAAAATGCCGGCTATTCCAACAGTGATCAAGAGGAGATAGCAGGCAGGTTGAGAGATCTTGGGTATTTGGATTAATCTCTTTACGGCTTGAACTGCTTGAAATTTATTATATACGTAAAAAACCGAATGCAACGTATCTCAGAAATAGAAATTAATGAGAAGAAGTCCAGATATTGGTGGGTCTCTATTTTATTAGGCATAGTAGTGGCCACTGCTCTAATATTTTCCGCAATGCAGGGGGAAAAGTGGCTGGTAGCTTCGATTCTCGCCATAACAGGGATACTTGCATGTTTTATCATTCAGAAAAAATTAAGGCCTTTTTTGCTTTTTCTGATTGTTTTTATTGTTCCTTTACGGATCGATTTTTATCTGCTTTACAAACCCACAGATTTCGTACAATCTTCCGGTCTTGTTGGTCTTCCCGTGACCTTATTCGATGTTGTTTTAATAATCCTTACCTTGTATCTTGGATTGCAAGTTTTAAGAGGGGAACATCAGTTCCGTTTTTATCCCTCAATATCTATTCCTGTGCTGGTCTATCTTGTCTTATCCGGTATTTCCGCATTTCGTTCCGCTGACTTGTCTTTAAGTTTTTCCGTCTTCATTCTAATGATCAGATCATACGTCGCATTTCTCTTTTTTGCCAATATAATAAAGACAAGGGCAGACCTTTCAGTAGTAGTGGTGGCGCTTGTTTGCGGGGTCATGCTTCAGAGTTTTGTGGGAGGACTTCAATATGTCTCAGGGGGAAGTTTCCTGAAAGGAGTTTTTGGGGTTCCTGAAACGGCATTCCGGACTCAAATGCAGGGAACGTTCGCTCTTTCCCGCGTTGGTGGAACTATCGGGCATCCTAATGCGCTTGCCAAATACTTGTGTTTTTGCATTCCTGTGTTTATAGCCTATACTTTTTCTATGTCTAATTCGACTTTAAGAAAGTTGGCAGGACTGGCGACAGCAGTTGGAGGTATGACATTGCTATTAACTTTATCCCGTGGAAGCTGGGTGGCTTTGGGGGTTGCGGTATGTTTTCTATTCTATGAAATATTCAAGTGCAAGTTTGCGAGCCGAGCAAAATCAATCGTTACGGTCATTGTGTGTGTTGCTGTTTTTGCCGGAATAACTCTGGCAGTGTTCAAAGATGTTCGCACAAGGCTTTTCGAAGATGATTACGGCGCGGCACAGGCTAGATTGCCGATGGCATTGATTGCTGCAAACATAATCAGGGACTATCCTATGACTGGTGTCGGTCTGAATAATTATACCCGTGTCATGCATGCCCACGACAACACACGGGAGTGGCAGACATATCATTTCCCCCATCCTGTCCATAACTCCTATCTTCTGATTGCGGCGGAGTCGGGAATTCCGGCGCTTATTGCTTTTTTTTGGCTTATCGGCGCTGCCGCGGCAAAGGCGCGACCTGCCTTAAAGTTGTGTAATTCACCTGTTGCCTTATTACAGATAGGCTTGACAGGCGGGCTGATTACGTGGCTTATTTCAGCAATGTTTGACCGGGACTTTGCCGGAAATAATATTATGCTCTGGCTAACTATTGCGTTGATTGCAGCCTGTCAACGTATTATTGTTTATGAAAATGAAGGGGTTTATCCTAATGAGACAAAAGGTAATAGTCATTGGACTTGATTGCGCTACTTTTCGTTTCATCAAGCCTTATGCCGAAGAGGGATGGCTTCCGAATCTTAAACGGATTATGGCCAAAGGCGTCAGCCGCGTCTTAAAGTCCACGGTTCCTCCTATATCACCGCCGGCCTGGACAACATTTCTCACTGGAAAGAATCCGGGACGACACGGTATATTTCAGTTCGTTGACATGGATGTCCGCAATTACAGCTTCACTCGCAACCGGCTCATTAATTCCAGCCTTTTTTCCGGACAGACGTTCATTGACTTTATCAGTAATCAAAATCTGAAGGTGGGGATTATTAAGGTTCCGTTTACCTATCCTCCATGGAATGTAAACGGTTTCATGATTGCTGGAGAGCCGAGTCCGGATTGGGAAAAGGCACATACTTATCCGTCCGAGTTGTCGGACAGGATTGGTCGCGTAAACTTGGGAAGCAGCATAGATTTTATTCGATATAATACTGACGAGCTGTTAAGGCACCTAAAATTTGATTGCGATGTGAGAACCAGAATCGCCTGTGAAATGTTGGAAACGGAAAAGTATGATTTTTTCATGCTTGTTCATAATATTACTGATGCTGCTGTTCATAGGTTTTGGAAATTCACAGATAGCACCTGCCCTAATTATAAGAAGCATTTTAGCAGTTATAAAAATATTATAAGAGACATCTATATAGAGACGGATAAAAGTATAGAGCGGATTCTAACAAAGGTGGATCAGAACACGACGGTTTTCTTTATGTCCGATCATGGAGCTGCATGCAAACCGATTCATTTTTTTCATCCTAATGCATGGTTGAAAGAGATGGGGTATCTACATTGCAAAGATAGACGATCATCAGCCCAATGTGTTAGATCGTTGCTGACAAGCATAAAAAATTTTCTTCCACCCGTCCTAAGGCAACTGATTGTGCATGTTCTTCAGATGTATGTTCTGAAAAAACTTTCAGCTTTTCAGACCAGGGCCGCTAATTTTGATTGGTCTGAGACCAGAGCTTACGCTGTAAATTTATACACCACGTATGATGGTATAGCCTTAAACCTTAAAGGCCGCCAGCCTAATGGGATAGTGGAACCGGGGACTGAGGCTGAACGCCTTTGTAATGAAATGCAGTCGGCTATTGCAGATATCAGGGATCCCCGAAACGGGAAAAAAATAATAGAAAAGATCTATCGCCGGGACGAAGTTTTTAAAGGGTGCTTTACGGATAGAATGCCGGAGTTGATCCTCCAGTATAACCACAACTACAGAGGTGGCAAGGATACGGAATCGTCGTTAGTTACCGATGTTTCACCTGCCGATTTTGATTTTCAGAGCGGCGATCATGATGAAAACGGAATTTTTATCGCCTGTGGTAATAATATCAAGAAAGGAATTGAACTTGCACCGGCCAAAATTCAGGACATGGCTCCAACGATTTTGTACGCCATGGGCCTACCTGTTCCTGATGATATGGATGGCCAGGTGATGCTTGATATTTTTGAACCAGACTTTGTAGAAAAAAGTCTGGTCAAGAGAGTCAACGGTAAACAGTGGACTGCAACACAGTCGTACGAATTGAGCGAGAATGAGTCAGATAAAATCAGAGAAAAGCTCAAGGGTTTAGGATATATGTAGGGAGAGTTACACTATGGGTAGCACTATGCAGAGCAAGTCAAAATTGAAAAGCATGATTATCGGGTTGGACGGGGCAACATTTGATCTTATTTTGCCATTTATCAAAGAAAATAAACTGCCTACCTTCGCACGATTATTAGAAAAAGGAGCGTGGGGAAAACTGGAATCGACTATTCCTCCTATAACTGCTGCTGCTTGGACCTCATTTATGACGGGTCAAAATCCTGGAAACCACGGGATTATTAATTTTACCAAAGCTGGAATGAATGAAGCCTCTGGAGAGGAAATCGTAACCACCAAAGACTTTGCCGGCAAGACATTTTTTGATGTTATGTCTAATAATGGCATGAAGGTGGGCGTTATCACAGTGCCTATTACTTATCCCCCCTGGGATATTAACGGAATAATGATTTCCGGTTATCCTTCTCCTGACAATGACAAGATTTATTCCATGTCAAAGGACATCTCTGTTGACGTGAATGAACCTCTTAACTTTAGCGCTGAATACTACAGGATCTCGAGTGAAGAACAGATTATAGAAGACTGTTTGTATAGGGACAAATTACGTGCGGATTTAATGTTTGATCTGCTGGATCGATATGAATTTGACTGTTTTGTGATTGTATTGGGTGGAACTGATCGTTCCCAGCATGACTACTGGAAATACCATGACTCGCAGTACCCTGGTGTATCAGATGATGACCGTAAAAAATTCCAAGATGCCATATTCCGTAATTATAAACTGGCAGATGAACAAATCGCCAAATTTCTCGACATGTACGGCGAGGAGACAAATCTTTTTATTATTTCCGACCATGGTGCGGGACGGCATCCTTTCAATTTTTTCAATGTCAATTTATGGTTAAGAAACAAGGGGTGGCTGAAGCTCGACGCAAAAAAAGCCTTGGCGCGGGAGGCCTTGAGAAAAATCTACCGTGCTTTTATGCCTTTGCTTATTCCCAAAAATAAGAAAAGCACGCGTTTGCTTCCAAAACTGAAGCAGAGATCTACCAAGCTGGGAGGGGGAAGCGGCAAGGTCTTTGATTGGAATAAAACAAGTGCCTTTTACTATCCTTTGGCATATCCTGCCGGAGGGATAATGATCAACCTTAAAGGAAGGCAACCTCGCGGGATAGTGAAACCAGGTTGCGAGTATGATGATTTGGTGAATGCTATTATTCAAAGTCTCCTGGAATACCGCGATGAAAAGACCGGGGAGAAGATAGCAGAAAGAGTTTATAGCCGCCAGCAAGCGTATCAGGGACCATACGTTCACAATTTCCCCGATATTGTGTATGTTCTAAATCCAAACTATGAGAGCGGTAAAGAAATACTTGGGCCGGTAGTTTCACCTGTTCCCAAAATTCGCTTGTCCAAGAAATCAGGCCTCCATCTGATGAATGGGATTTTTATTGCCCACGGACCCAAAATCAAGCCGTCTCAAATTAGTGGAGCCAGAATTATTGATGTAGCCTCTACTGTACTTTATGCAACCGGGCTGTGTATCCCTAAGGCTATGGATGGAGTGATATTGACGGATATTTTCAAAGAGCAAGTTTTGCAACAGCATCAAGCGGAATATTTAAGCTGGAAAGTGGAAAGACCAACAAAGGAAGTTGTTCTTGAAACTCAAGAACATGACGAAATGAAGGAAAAACTGCGAAGTTTGGGCTACTTATAATAGAGCTTTAAATGGAATCGAAGAGTATGATTAATTTTGATGAGACCAAGGCATGCAGGAAATGTCTTCTCCCCGAGCCCCTTATCCGCCTTAACGAAGACCATGTGTGCGGCGAGTGTATGAACTATATGCCACCTGTTTTAAAAGGGATGGCAGCTTTGAAAGAAGAGTTCGAGAGCAAAGAGAAAAAAGGAGATTACGATTGCATGGTGGGCATAAGTGGAGGCAGGGATAGTATGTATGCCCTCTATATGGCTAAGAAACTACTTAATTTAAAAGTGCTTGCCTTTAACTATAATAATGAATTTGTTCATGAGCAGGCAATTGCCAATATGAGAGATGCTTGCAAAAACCTAGACGTTGATTTTATAAGCATAGTTTCTAAGCGCAACATATGTCATAAAATCGTGGCGGATCAATTAAGAATAGCAAGTTCGTTTGGCCCAGGGGCATTATGCGCGTGTCTCTGTGGGCCGTGCAATGTGGGCGGTTTTTTATCCGCTAAGAAGGTGGCCCTACAAAAAAAAATTCCAATTATTATTTTTGGTAATTCTGATGAAGAAAGACTTTCAGACTTTTTAAAAATAGGTAAGCGTATTCCTTTTAAGCAAAAAATCACAAATAAAACCGCTCCTTTCTTCATTCGTGCTCAATGCAACAAGCTGCTTCAAAGGATGGAATTCTCTTCATCATTCAAAGAGACAATGAATTTTTGTTTTACATCAGGAAATGAAAACCCTGGTTCTCAACAAATAAGTGGCACTAAGATTTTGTCTGTATATAATTATATCAAATGGGATAGGCGAAAAATCGTAAATGCAATTGAAAAGGAATTGGGCTGGAGAAAGCCTGAAAATCAAGTTTCTTCCTGGCGTTTCGATTGCCGCTTGATACCCCTTGTCAATTATCTTTGGGTTAAAGCATGTGGTTATCCAAAGGCTTTTTTGGGATATGTTCAAATGATCCGAAGCGGGACCATGACCAAAAAAGAGGCGTTAGGGCAATTATATGGTACTGACTGGGGAGAGTTCACGCGTGAGATGGAAGAGTTCTTGCTTAACGATCTGAAAATTGGCCAAAAACATATTGATATAATCAAATCATATTAGCCAGTATAATCATCATACTTGATGGTCTCTTAAAAAGCTATATTATGCCGCTTTGCGGCGCTGTAACCGAAAATAATTTGTCAATCATATTTGTTATCCCCTCCCACCAGGGGGAGGAGAAATATGACTTTTTGTGAAACCATCATACTTTATTATATGATTTTTTCTATCTAAGCTCAGGGATGGAGCAGTGTATGAATAAAACGGGGTCAGCTTATATAAAAATACTTTTTTATATATGTCTCTTACTGTTTGTAAGTATCATCTTTGTCCAAAAATCCTATTCCAGCAGAAGCGCATCTTTGAAGGATAAGGGAAAGATAGTTCAACAGATGGTACGGGAAATGAGACGTTCCGGAGAGTCTTTGCCGTCTGAGGTGGCAGGGGAACTTCAAAAAGCATGCAAGTCTCGGTAGTCCCTACAAAGCAATGCAGGTTTGGAAACATCGCCCTGTCTTGCTTTGTAAACACCTGATTTTTCGCCATGTGTCGCCAGAAGCTATGATATGTAACTTGTTGAAATTA
>QMMZ01000047.1 GCA_003647525.1 Deltaproteobacteria bacterium
GTCTTTTAGCTTGATAGCTACGTCCTGAATATTGGATTGTAATCTGCAGCAATTGCGATGCTTTTAGACCCCTTCGAGGGGTCTTCATCAAACCACGTCCTATAGGCGTGTTAGGTGATTACGCCTAATATCATTGTGCTGGATCGGATCAGAACGGATTTTGACGGGTTACGGATATTCTTTGAAGACCCTGTGCTGCCGCCCAATGGATATTCAGGCGGTTTTGATGAACTCGTGGTGCTGAATGACGAGGCGCACCATATTCATGATCCCCAAGCGGAATTTCAGGAACGTGGATACTCCGCTTGGAAGGCGCATCCATTAACTTTAGGCACTTCAAAAGTCAGCACCGAAGGTGCGCTAATTTAACCTTTTTATGGTACCCATTATCAAAGGTAGTAGTTTAATACGATTAACCAAGCTCAAAACCAGGAGGAAGCTGTAAAATTGGATACAACAGAAATGGTAAACAAAATGTGCCATCTTGAGCTGACCGCTGTGGACATTAAAGCTCTGTGTAGAAGCCGTGGTTTTACTTCCAGGGAGGCTAATTCCCGCAACCTTCTTGAAGGCTTTTTCTTGTCTGAAACAGGGGTAGCAAACGCTATCAACGGACTGACAAGGGATGAGGTTATTCTGCTTCATCTGATGAAATTGATCCCTTTAACTGTGGATGCGGCATTTTTTGATCGCATCTATGGCGCTGAAAATAGGCACAAATGGCGTTTTGGAACCTTTAATCAAAAATATAAGGATATCTTCAAGCAGGTAAAAATATCTCTTATTCGCCGGGGAGTAATCCTCTTTGCCGAAGAACATGAAACCTGGGGAAAAAATACAAAGCTGGAAAGACTGCGATTCAAATTTCCAAAAGAATTTCATCCATTTCTTCCTTTTCCCTTTGGTCAGGCCAGGAGCATCCCAGGCCCTGGTAATTTCAACCAGAACGTTGTCAAAGACAAATTGATGGAAATATTAGACTGCCATACATCTGCATCTGAAACAAATGGAGCAAAGCACAGCCTGAGCATTAAGGATGGGGAATTGCGTATGGGCGGCAAGGAGTTCCGGGCCGAATACCTCGTGGAATGGCAAAGGGATATTTGGGATTTGGCCTTAAAAGAGAAAAGCTATAAAAAAGCCGGGCAAGGTTCTGTATCTCCAACCAAAGCCGCAACCTATGCTTTTTCTCTGCTCAGGCCAGGAGAATGGATACTGCCTGATGAACTCTCATTACTTTTTAAGATTTTTTGCTATGGCATGGACCAGCCCGATCCCGAAAAGGTTTGCCAAGCCGGCTGGAAACAGGGGTGTCTGGCCAAACAAACGCTTGCCGGAAATACATATTACGCTCTGCCGGAAGATCATACTGATGCCGAAGATCAAATGGATCCCGGCCGGTTCTTGAAAAAAACCAATGACGGCACCGTAATAGTAGATATTTCAACCATTCCTTATGCAAGCCTGGAATTTCTGGCCTGGATATCGAATTTTAACGTGGCCGGCTCGCAATTGACAGCATCCCCCAACTCTGTCAAAATAGGCAGGGTCATTATGGATATTGACCAGGTCCCACTGACATCATGGCTCAGGGAAAATGCATCTGCATTTGCCGGCGCTATCTCTAAGATAAAGAAGCGGTGGGGAAAGCTGGTTGTGCATCAAAACCTTTTGGTGGCCAGGGTAAGAGACCTTAGTCTTAAAGTAGCAATCCAGAAGGCATTTGCAGATTCCGGCAAGGTTATTTTTTTGCCGGACAATTTTATTGCTTTTCCAAACGATCTGACAAAAAAAATGGAAGCACTGGTAAATAAATCCGGATATGTTGTCAAAGCCATAGAGGCAAAATGAGTGAAATGAGTGAAATGAATTTAAAACAGATTGACGTTAATGGGCTGAAAGTATTTGCAAACCACTGTGACCTGCGAAAAGACCTGCATGTTTTTATGGCTTATGTCGGGAACCGGCATGTCAAGCGTTCAACAAGGGGGAACGCTCTGCCCAAAATGGATGCAAGAAGACTTGCAAAGCTGATAAGCGATCCTTTGGCCCCTGAAGAAGTGGAAGAATATGGATACAGCACATGGCTCGATTATATTGACAAGACCGCCTTGAATCTCGGATTTGTCTCTTATGATACTAAAGGGGTGTATTTGGGGTATAGCAGTTCAGAGCCATCCTATCCTGACAATTATATTAAAATAGATGAGCGCAAATACAATAATTTCCTGAACATGACCCTTCAAGACCAGGAGAACCTGTTTGTTAAGAACCTGATTGGCGAATATACAGCCTGCGATAATGAATTTTTTTATACCGGAGTTATGGGAACTCTTGATACCTTTAGCTTCAGTGGCTGCGCTACCGGTGTGCTTCCATCTTTAAACTTTGCCAAAATAAGAAATTTCTTGTTAAAGATCATGCAGCGTTGTCAAAGCGGGGTCTGGTATAGTACTGCATCTTTTATTCGGTATCTCAAGGCCGAACATCCTTTTTTCCTTATCCCCGAAAAACCGCGTTACAAGTATAAGTCAGACCGGATTAACGGCCGTTATGGTAACTTTGATGAAAGAAAAGAGTACCATGACCGTGATATTAATATTAAGATTACAGCCAAAGATTCCAATGCCTTTGAAAGGGTTGAAGGACGATATGTGGAACGTTTTCTGGAGGGCATCCCCCTTGCGCTGGGTTATGTTGATCTGGGCTATGGAAAATCCGAATATAAAGAACGGAAGCCATCTTTAAACGCTCTCAAGGCATTCAAAGTGAATGAATGTTTCCTTTGTTTCATGGAGGGGAATATTCCCGATCCAAAAGTTACGGTTCAACCGAATTTTGAAATTCACGTGGAATCGGAGTTTTATCCGGCCGGAATCCTGGACAGGCTGAATACTCTTGCAGATATCATTTCCGAAAATACGGTCACCATCCTGAAATTGAATAAAAGGAAGGTAACTGCCCGGTTGGCAAATGATGAGTCATTGGATGTGGTTGCCATACTCCGGAATCTTTCTGATTCAAACGTTCCGCAAAATGTTTTGACCGAACTTGAGGAATGGGTCGGCCACTCAGAGGTTTTTACTCTGTATCACGGGTTTGGATTGTTGGAAGGAGACTCGAATCTCGACATGGCAAAAAATTTTACTGTAAAAAGTATCAGTCCTACACTCAGAATTGTTAAAGAGCCGAAGAAACTTTTTGACAGACTGGAAGAAGCAAAACTGATCCCAATAATTGTAAAACATTCCGACAAGGCATTCAGGTCGCTTCCGGATGGCGTCAAGTCCAGGTTCCCCAAAAAGTCGGATATGATAGTCAAACGCAAGAAGAAAAAAACCGTTACTTTAAAGCGCAAAACTGTCATTACACTTTATTTTCCCGATAAGATGGTGTTAGAAAAATGCAGCAAGGCTCTAATCCACGAAAGATGCGATATTGAATTGAACCGGAAAAATAAATCTATCAGCTATTCAGGAGAGGAGCAGAAACAGATAAACTCAGCATTAAAAACTCTCAAAAAAGAATATGTCATTAATATAAAGGATATTGACTGGTGAACGATCCGGGACCACTCATAGTTCAGAGCGACCACACCATTATGGTTGAAGTAGCTCACCCTCAGTATGCCCGATGCCGCGATTTTTTGAACAGCTTTGCAGAATTGGTCAAGTCTCCGGAGTTTATTCATACATACAGAGTTACACCCCTCTCTCTGTGGAACAGTGCTGCCCTTGAAATAGGCATGGATGAGATCATAAACAGGTTGATACGCTATTCCCGTTATGAAATACCTTCCAATGTGCTCTTTGATATCAGGGAATGGTATGAAACTTACGGCAGCCTGGTACTTGAAAAGGTATCTGAAGATAGTTTGCGATTGAGAATCAGCGATTCCATAATCCTTAACCGGATCCAACAGGATAACGATCTGGAACGATTCTGGTTAAAAAAAACAGAGGACGGATTTTTGATCTCAGCCGGCGAACGGGGAAATCTGAAGCATGCCCTTGTAAAAACAGGTTATCCGGTCAAGGATACCTGCGGATACGTGCCAGGCGCTCCGATTGACTTAAGTTTACGCACTATTGATGCCCACGGTCGCGCCTTTGACCTCCGTGGCTATCAAAAAGAGGCGGTTGACGCCTTTTATCAGGCTGGCAGTGCCTCCGGCGGTAGCGGTATCATTGTCCTTGCATGTGGTTCCGGAAAAACCATTATCGGGTTGGGGGTTATGAGTAAGGTAGGCAGCCATTCCCTCATCATTACAACCAATAACGTATCCGTGCATCAATGGCGTGAGGAATTGCTTTCCAGGACGACATTGGATAATGAGGAAATCGGCGAGTTCACCGGCCTTATAAAAGAGATAAAGCCGGTAACTATTACTACCTACCAGATGTTGACCTATCGTCGAACAAAAGAAGATCCGCTCCTTAATCTGGATATTTTTACAAAACATGACTGGGGCCTGATCATTTACGACGAGGTTCACCTCCTTCCTGCTCCTGTGTTCCGTGCAACAACTTCCATTCAGGCCAGACGACGGCTGGGACTCACAGCCACCCTTGTGCGGGAAGACGGCAAGGAAGACGATGTGTTTGCCCTGATCGGGCCGAAACGATATGATGTTCCATGGAAAACCCTGGAAAGCAAAGGCTTTATTGCAGAGGCAATCTGCATAGAGTACAGACTCTTACTGCCTTCGAAGGAAGAACTCGAGTATGCCCATGCCTCAAAGAGGCAACGCTTTCGCATTGCCGCTGAGAATTCCGGAAAACTTACGCTGGTTGAAGAACTGATCTGTCATCACTCAGATGACAGCATCCTTGTTATAGGCCAGTACATTGCGCAGGTAGAAAAAATCGCCAAGAAACTGAACCTGCCGATTATCACAGGCAAAACAAAGCATGAGGAACGTAAAAAAATATATACGGATTTCAGGAAAGGGCGGATCAAGGTCCTGGTTGTCTCAAAGGTAGCCAACTTTGCGGTGGATCTTCCTGATGCCAACGTGATGATACAGGTCTCCGGCACCTTTGGATCACGCCAGGAAGAGGCACAGCGCTTAGGTCGCATCCTCAGACCCAAAAAACGAGCTTCTTGCTTTTACACCCTTGTCTCAAAAGGCACAGACGAACAAAATTTTGCCGTTAACCGCCAGCTTTTTCTGGTTGAGCAGGGCTATAAGTATCAGATCCGCTATTGAAAGTCTATAGAGCATGTTATATCTGGCCGAATAATGCTCATTGCTATAAAAATTTGAAATAAACAAACGGTTAACAGTTTACGGTTTACGGTTGTTCAAAACATAAAACTGTAAACCGTGAACCGACAACCGTAAACCGTTACGAAGTAAATTTGTCTAAAATGGAATATTTTCTTGAACTTGTTCTTGGAGGGCTGACTCGAGGGAGTATATATGCCCTTATTGCCCTGGGCTATACCATGGTGTACGGCATTATTCAGTTGATCAATTTTGCCCATGGTGAAATTTATATGATAGGAGCATTTACGGCCCTTATTTTTACAAGTGTTCTGACATTACTGGGTTTTAACGAGATTGCAGTAATTGTGCTCGCGTCTTTAGCGGCGGTTATATATTCTTCGGCTTATGGCTATACCGTTGAAAAGATAGCTTACAAGCCACTTCGCCATGCTTCGCGTCTTTCACCCCTTATCAGCGCTATTGGCATGTCAATTTTTCTTCAAAATTACGTGCTGTTGGCACAAACATCCGACTTTCTTCCCTTCCCGAACCTTATTCCTGAATTTGAATTTATAAAGCCATACAGGTATATTATTAGTTCATCGGAGATAGTCATTCTGATTACTACCTCGACGGCTATGATTTTGCTGACTTTTCTGATCAAGTTTACCAGGACGGGAAAGGCTATGCGTGCAACAGCCCAGGACAGAAACATGGCTATGCTTGTTGGGATAAATGTTGACCGTGTGATTTCTATAACATTTATAATTGGTTCTGCTTTAGCCGCACTGGGCGGAGTCCTGATTGCCTCGCATGTTGGTCAGATAAATTTTTATATTGGTTTTATCGCAGGAATAAAAGCATTTACTGCTGCCGTACTTGGCGGAATAGGCAGTATCCCCGGCGCTGTTTTAGGTGCGCTTGTTCTCGGGCTGACAGAAAGTTTTGCAACAGGTTACATTTCAAGTGATTATGAAGATGTTTTTGCTTTTGGATTGCTTGTGCTGATTCTTATATTCAAACCGGCGGGCATTCTCGGTCGAGTTACAGCTCGAAAAATATAAGTTGGATCTAACTAATGATTAAAGCTCAAGAAATAAAAAAATCATTTCTTGTTTCTATCTGGTTTATGTTTTTGACATTTCCTATAATGGTAATCCGTGTCAATCCTGTAGAGAAATTTGTTGAATGGCGCTGGAAGAACATGCTCATTGTAGGAATCGGCAGTTTTTTGCTATCCTTTGTCTGGCGTTATATGCTGAAAAAAAAGGAAGCAGGGAATAAACGAGCTGAAACCGGTGAATCAGGCAAAACTTTTTTGATTCAGAGTATATTGGAAGAACGCAGATTCTATATTCCTTTAGTGACAGGCTTAACTATTATCGCAGTCTCTTTTCCTTTTATTTTTTCCATGTATCAAACCAGTATAATGACAACTGCTTTAATGTATATTGTCCTTGGCCTGGGCCTTAATATCGTGGTGGGTCTTGCAGGGCTGCTCGATCTTGGGTATGTTGCCTTTTATGCTGTAGGCGCTTATAGTTATGCATTGCTGAACCACCATTTTGGCCTTGGTTTCTGGTCGGTACTCCCCATAGGAGCTGTCTTGGGCTTTATTTTTGGTGTACTCCTTGGTTTCCCGGTGCTGCGCCTGCGAGGTGACTATCTTGCCATTGTTACCCTTGGGTTTGGAGAAATAATCAGGCTTGTATTGGAAAACTGGAATGAATTCTCTTTTGGCCCAAGCGGCATTGCCAATATTGACAGACCGGGTTTTTTTGGTATCCAGTTTTCCCTTCAGACTGCAGGCATATATCTTTATTTTCTTATGATCGGCCTTGTTATATTTACGATCATTGTAGTTAACAGGCTGCAGAATTCAAGAATAGGCAGGGCCTGGATAGCTTTGAGAGAAGACGAAACAGCATGTCAGGCTATGGGAATTGACAAAACCAGGACAAAACTGAGGGCATTTGCACTTGGTGCAACATGGGCTGGAATGGTTGGTGTAATATTTGCCGCCAAAACTACTTTTATTAATCCCGCAAGTTTTACCTTCCTTGAATCAGCCATGATACTTTCAATCGTAGTCCTGGGAGGCATGGGTTCGATTATAGGCGTAATTATCGGAGCGTTAATCCTGATCCTTCTGCCTGAATATCTCAGAGCTTTTTCCGACTACAGAATGCTTATTTTCGGAGCCATAATGGTTATTATGATGGTTTTCCGGCCACAGGGTATAATTGCCAACATACGCCGCACTTATAAATTTAAGAAATAGAATCATGAATACTGTTCTGGAAGTTAAAGATTTAAGCATGAATTTTGGTGGCCTGCGTGCTCTGGATCACCTTGATTTGAATGTGGTTGAAGGAGAGATAGCAGCTATTATTGGCCCGAACGGGGCAGGCAAAACAACTTTTTTTAACTGTATAACCGGAATATATAATCCAACTGAAGGAGAAATACTGATTTCACCCCCAGGGAAAAAACGTAAGAAAATAAATGTGTTAAAACCAAATCGTGTCACAAAAAAAGGTATGGCCCGTACTTTTCAAAATATCCGTCTGTTTTCCAATATGACTGTTCTTGAGAATGTTATGATTGGACGCCACTGCCGTACTTCTTCGGGTATTCTGGGCGCTATATTAAGAAGAAGCTCAACAATTAAAGAAGAAAAAGATGTGGTTGATTTCAGCTACAACATTTTAAAAAAGACCGGCATTTCGCACTTTGTCAACGAGTTTGCAAAAAACCTTCCCTATGGAGCACAAAGGCGTCTTGAAATAGCAAGAGCGATGGCTACCGAACCTTTTCTGCTTCTTTTGGATGAACCGGCCGCCGGCATGAATCCCCAGGAAACCAGAGAACTTGACGAACTGATAACCAATCTGCGAGATGAAGACAATATTTCCATATTGATGATTGAGCATGACATGAAACTGGTCATGAGTCTGTCCGACAGGATATTTGTTATGGATTACGGAAAGAAAATCGCACAGGGAACACCCCATGATATTATTAATAATCCTGTTGTGATAAAGGCCTACCTTGGAGAAGATATAGATGATGCTTAGGCTAAGGAATATAAACTCATTCTATGGAAATATTCAGGCGCTGAAGAATGTAAATATTGAGATTTCCAGAGGAGAGATTATAACTCTTATAGGTGCAAACGGCGCGGGCAAAACAACAACTCTTATGACGATCTCGGGTTTAGTTCCATCGCGTTCAGGCGAAATTACTTTTATGGGTAAAACTATTCATAATATGAGACCGGACAGGATCGTTTCGCTTGGAATCAGCCAGGTTCCAGAGGGACGGAGAATCTTTCCATATTTAACGGTTCTGGAAAATCTGGACATGGGAGCTTTTTTAAGGACGGACAGAAAAAATATAAAAAAAGACATGGAATATATTTTTGACCTTTTTCCGATTCTTAGTCAAAGGAGAAATCAGTTTGGGGGAACTTTGAGCGGAGGCGAACGGCAAATGCTTGCCATTTCAAGGGCAATAATGGCAAAGCCGGTACTTTTGCTGCTGGATGAACCATCTTTGGGACTGGCCCCCCTTATAGTAAGGCAACTGTTTGAGATCATAAAGAAGATAAATATCGAAAACCAGACAACTGTTTTTCTTGTAGAACAGAATGCAAATCTTGCGCTAAAAGCAGCTCACAGGGGCTATGTTATGGAAAACGGACGTATAACTCTTTCAGATTCCGCAGAAAATCTTCTTTCAAATGAGAATGTAAGAAAAGCATATCTGGGGTTGTAGTTTTTCAGGGAATCGTGA
>QMMZ01000048.1 GCA_003647525.1 Deltaproteobacteria bacterium
CTATAAAAAGTCCAAATGCTGTCGAGCTTAAAATCTTTACGGTCACCTTCCGACTTAACAACACCATTTTCATAATAAGTTTTCCAGTATCCATCAGGTTCTCCATCACGCATAGTTCCTTCACTCGACAATTGTCCATTTTCGTAATAAAACTTATTATACCCATTCGGATCAACAACATTTTGTGCCGTTAATCCTAAAAATGAAAACAAAAATATCAAGAGTAAAATTATTCGGTTTATCATTTTACTAAATTCAGTTTTTTAGAAATATCCAACATTCTTCTTATGGGTTTCTCTGCCATTTTAATTATTTGCTCAGAAAGTGTAATTTCTGGTTTTTCATTTTTCATGCACAAATATAACTTTTCCAGCGTATTTAATTTCATATATGGACAATCATTACACGAACAGGTTTTATCAGTAGGTACAATGATAAACTCTTTATCAGGAGAGTTTTTACGCATTTGATGAAGAATTCCCGTCTCAGTAGCTACAATGTATTTTTCTGAATCATCCTTACTTGTATAATTCAACATTGCAGTTGTTGAACCCACATAATCGGCCAGTTCAAGAACAGCAGCCTTACACTCAGGATGAGCAATCAATTTAGCATTCGGATTTTCAATCTTCAAATTAATTATAGCTTCAGTTGATAAAATATCATGCACTTCACAGGTTCCATCCCACAATACCATATTTCGGCCAGTCACATTGTTTATGTATCCTCCCAAATTTTTATCAGGTGCAAAAATGATCTTTTGATGCTTTGGAAAAGATTCAACCAACTGAACAGCATTTCCAGAAGTACAAATTACATCAGACATTGTTTTTATATCTGCAGTGCAATTGATATATGAAATTACCATATGATCAGGATACTTTGCTTTAAAATCGCTGAATTTATCTTTCGGACAAGATTCTGCCAGCGAGCAACCAGCTTCCAGATCAGGCAATAAAACTTTTGTGTCAGGATTTAAAATTTTTGCAGTTTCAGCCATAAAATGAACGCCGGCAAACACAATTATATCTACATTTGACTCCGCAGCTTTTTGAGCAAGCCCTAAACTGTCACCTACATAATCGGCTATATCCTGTATTTCAGGTATCTGGTAAAAATGAGCCAATAAAAGAACATTCTTTTGCTTTTTAATTTCTAAAATTAGTTCTTTAATTTCTTTATCTGAATAATTGGTTAAGCGCTCTTCTTTTTTCATCTATATAATATATATATTTTTAAAGTAATAAATATGTAATAATAATTAGCCTGTTAATAGTGTTGAAAATATTATGACTGAATGATTGACTTCGTCAATTATGCTTTATTATTAACAGTAAATAAACAATTTTTATTACACTGTCACTTGTTTTATCACATTTATTAACTATATGTTAATAACCATTTATGTTTAAAAATTTAGTAGAAACCATAATCAATTACATGTTCAAAATCACGCAAAAACTACTTAAAAATTAAATTAAAACTGAAGCTAATTTTTACATGTTATCTTCATTGTTAATAACCATGATGATTGTTATATTTTTTTAACAAAACTACACAGATATAAACAAAAAAGTGTTGACAAAATTAAGAATTTGATTTTTAGGAGTATATACAGAAGTGTAATTTGTAAAAGATTTTTAAACGATTAATTTATAATCACATATATTATAAATACTTACTTTTGTTTGAAATAAATTATTAACATGTTTGATAAAAATCAGGTCTTGCCCATTGGTTCTGATCATGGGGGATATGAATTGAAACAATATATTATCCAAAAATTATCAGCCAAGGGTTATAAATTTAAGGATTATGGAACCGATTCAGAAGGAAGTGTAGATTATCCTGATTTTATTCATCCGGTGGCTAAAGTTGTTAATGATGAAATTTATAGCTTTGGAATTATAATGTGTGGAAGTGGGCAGGGAGCAAATATGACTGCTAATAAATACCCAAACATAAGGGCTGCATTATGCTGGGATTTAGAGCAATCCAAATTAACACGCTTACATAACAACGCCAATATAATTACGCTTCCTGGAAGGTTTGTTAATTTTGATACAGCAGTTGAAATGATTGAGGTTTTTTTAAATACTGATTTTGAAGGTGGCAGACATATTAACAGAATTAATAAGATTCCTGTTATTGCTTAAATTACAATTACAAAATGGGTGAGATTTACCAAAAATTTATAAAAGATTCGGCTAAAAAGGCATTCGATCTTGAACATCGTTTTAAGATCAATTATAATATTGGTAAATACAATGAAGCTGTTATCAAAGGAAAGGATCAATTTAAAGATATTGAATTGGCCAGGGAAAGAGCAGCTGCTTTAAAACATAGGATTGTTAATAACCTGGAAATATATTTGGTTGAATTTGCGGCAAATTTTGAAAAAAACGGGGGAAAAATAATCTGGGCCCAAAACGCAGAAGAAGCTACACAAGAGATTTTATCATTGATGCGCAAAAAAGAGGCAAAAAATGTGGTGAAATCCAAGTCGATGATTACAGAAGAAATTGAATTGAATGAAGTATTGGAGCAAAATGACATCGAAATAGTTGAAACTGACTTGGGGGAATACATTGTACAAATTGCCGAAGAAAAGCCTTATCACATTGTAACTCCCGCGATGCACAAATCAAAGGATGATATTGCAGAATTATTTCATGAAAAGTTTGATACGCCCATTGAAAGTTCGCCAGAGGAATTGACTGGTTTTGTAAGGGATAGACTTCGGAAAAAGTTTGTAAATGCTGATGTTGGCATTACCGGAGGAAATTTTCTGATTGCAGATATAGGCGCAGTTTGTCTGACAGAAAATGAAGGCAATGGTCTGATGTCAACAGCTTTTCCAAAAACACATATTGCAGTTGTTGGAATTGAAAAGTTAATACCTTCTTTGAGTGACCTGGATCTGTTTTGGCCATTGTTGGCTTCATATGGTACCGGACAAAAAATTACAGCTTATAATTCAATATTTACAGGGCCAAAAAAGGAAGGTGAAATAGATGGTCCGGAAGAAATGTACCTCGTATTGCTTGAAAATAACCGATCTGAAATATTGAAACATGAAAAACAGCGCAATGCTTTAACCTGTATTCGTTGTGGCGCATGTTTAAATGCCTGCCCGGTTTATAAAAATATTGGAGGCCATAGTTACAATACTACCTATAGCGGACCTATCGGAGCAGTTATTACTCCGCATTTAAAGGGAATGGAAGAGTATAAACATTTAAGTTTTGCTTCTTCTTTATGTGGTGCTTGTACAGAAGTTTGCCCGGTAAAAATACCATTGCACGAAATGTTGTTGGATAACAGGAATGAAGCTGTAAAATTAGGGTACTCCAAAGTAAGTGAAAAAATTTCCATTTATGCAATGAAAACTTTTTTATCCAAACGAAAACGGATGGATATATTTAACTCCAAATTGAAGAATATTGGTGTACAGTTGGTTTTTAAAAATGCATGGGGATCACGAAGGGACCTTCCAAAATTTGCCAATAAATCATTTCGTGATATGTGGCAGGAACGGGAAAAATAGTTAATTCCTGACACACCTTACAGGTAAACCACTCTTTTTGCTTGGATAACTTTTATGGATTTTATTGTCGGAAAAAACAAGATACCTGTATCTGGCACTTTGATCGCACGATGACATACATTGGGAAGAGGTCCAAAAGTATCCATACCGACCAAGTTTATCAAACAGGCCTTCTCTGTATCTAAAGCCTGTAGGTAAAGCAGAAAAGCCAGTTTCGTTTGTACCATTCCCCTCATCTATCCAAAGTGTATCAGATTTTATTTTCAGAGCAATATTATTTGAATCAGCCAACTCAGAACTTGTTTTGAGAAATAATTCCAGTTTATTCCATTCCGCATCAGCAGGTAAATGCCAACCATCCGGACATATTCCTTGGTGAAGACTATCGGATCCATTCCATAATTCTGAATTGTATTGATTAGGGAGTGCCATTGCAGTTGCCCAGTTATATAAAACACCATAGGTTTGATAATTCAGTGTTTGTTTTGCTTCAGCTACAATAGTATCGAAATAATTGTACACATAAAAACCACTATCCGAAACAGGGGAGGAAACATAGGGAAGAAATTTTAAATTTTCAGCCATCCACCATTGATCATCAATAAGAACTGTTTCATAAGTTAGATTGTCTCTTTTATCAGTTAAATATCCTGTTTTGTCACCTGGTTCAATAATTTTTTGTGAGCTTTCGGTAGAACAACTGTAGCAGAATAAAGAAAAAATGAGTGCACTAAATATTAACTTGATAATTGAATGTAACCTCATATTGAATTAATTATTTGTCAATACAAATGTAATGATAGTATGTTGATTTTATCAAATGGTATGAAATTGATTCAAAAATTTATGTAGGTTTGAATAATTAATTGTTTACTCCTTAGAAATATGAAAATAAGAACTTTAATAGTTTCAATCATCTTGCTGATCTTGTTTGGATGCAATAGGGAAAATCAGCAAATTGGTAGTTATGAATCATTCGGGCAGATACCAACAATTCCTTTTTCTGCTGAACAAATTGAAATTGAGGGTGAGCTGGGAACATTTTCTGTTGATATTACTTCTAAAGAATTGGCTCCTAATTTGGAAATTGTTACCATAAAGCTTTTCGCCAATCAATTGGCTGTTCCTCCAAAGTTTAACCTTGAGTGGAGTTTCCCATCCATCGATGTATACCAGTTTTGGAATTCCAACATTCGTACTGATAAAGTAACTTATTATGTAAATGATGTAAAATCCAGGGCCTCCAGTCAGGTTCCCTTAATATCATTTATCAATGCTGGTGATAAAAACAGATTTACATTTGCCTTGTCCGATGCTTTGAATAAAATCAATACCAATACATGGTTAAGGGAAGAGGATTCAAAATTTTATTGCAATATTGAACTTTTTAGTGAACCACATCAACCCATTAAAGAATACAGTATTGATATCCGAATTGATAAAAGAAATATTCCATATTATGAGTCCATTAGCGAATCAATTGACTGGTGGGCAGCTATGCCAAATTATACACCAGCTTCTGTGCCTGATATTGCCAGAATGCCCATGTATTCTACCTGGTACAGTTTTCATCAAAATTTAGATGTTCAGGAAATTATCAAAGAATGTAGGATTGGAAAAAAACTTGGACTGGAGGCTGTAATCGTTGACGATGGTTGGCAAACACTGGATAATAAAAGAGGTTATGCATATACAGGTGATTGGATTCCTGAACGAATGGGTGACATGAAGGCTTTTGTTGATAGTTTGCACGCTTTTGACATGAAAATTCTCTTATGGTATTCATTGCCTTTTATTGGTGAAAAGGCACAGTTGTTTAATCAGTTTAAAGGAAAATATTTGCACCATTGGGAAAGCCAGGGAACCTGGGTATTGGATCCACGTTATCCGGAGGTAAGGGAACACATCATCAATACTTATGAAACTGCACTTGTTGACTGGGAATTAGATGGATTTAAACTGGACTTTCTGGGTTGGTTTTATGCTGATGAAAAAACTGATATGACAGCCCGAAATGGTCGTGATTATGCCTCAGTAAATGAAGCTACTGATCGATTAATGACTGATATTATGGCCAGGTTAAAATATATCAGGCCAGACATTATGATTGAATTTAGGCAACCTTATATTGGCCCTTTAATGCGTAAATATGGCAATATGTTTCGGGCAGCCGATTGTCCAAACATGGGAATTGTTAACCGCGTTAGAACTACCGATTTAAGAATTGCCTCAGGAAATACTGCAGTTCATTCTGACATGTTTATGTGGCACAAAGGTGATGCAGTTGAAAGTGCTGCACTACAAATTTTAAATATTTTATTTACTGTTCCCCAACTGTCGGTAAAGTTAGATTCCATTCCTAAGGAGCATTTTGAAATGGCTAAATTTTGGATCAATTACTGGAAGGAAAACAGAGAAGTATTACTGGACGGAACGTTTGTTCCTAAAAATCCGGAAGCTTTATACCCAGAATTAAGATCGGGCAAAAACAATAAAGAAATCATAGCTGTATATAATGATCAGGTAGTTAAAATGGCTAATTCCGAAATTGGGGAGTTTGATATAGTCAATGCAAAAAGTACAACTGAAATTATGATTGATTTTGAGTATAACTTTGGTAAAACAAATATATTCGTTTATGATTGCCTCGGAATTCTTCATAATGAAGAACGAATAAATGTACAAAAGGGTGTTATCAAGGTTGTAGTTCCGCCTTCAGGCCTGGTAAAATTCAAAAGGAATTAGTTTAGAAAAACTTATTGGGTAAACACCTTTTCCAAAAATAAAATTAGTTCTTTTTCGCGGAGATCTTTCGCGATAATCATTCCATCAGGATCCAATAAAATATTAGATGGAATAGATCTTATGGCATACAATTTACCGGCTGCATTTCCCCAGCCTTTCAGGTCGCCAACCTGATGCCACAAGAGTCCATCATCTTCTACTGCCCGTATCCACTTATCCTTATCCTTATCGAATGATACACCTAAAACATCAAAACCAAAATCGTTGAATTTATTATATGCATCAACCACGTTGGGGTTTTCGCGCCTACAGGGACCACACCAGGATGCCCAAAAATCGACTAACAAATATTTACTATAAAGGGAACTTAGTTTAACTGGGTTACCTTCCATATCATTCATGGTAAAATCAATGGCTGGCTGACCAACTGCCACTCTTTTGAGGGTTTCTACCCGTTCTGATAATTTTTTGATGTAAATTGAACCTCTGATAGAATTATCAAAATTATTGACCACCGGCTCAAGGTCAATTTCATCATATTGATAAGCGTTTTTAAAAACAACATAAGCAGAAACGACTGATGTATTGTTTTGTATGGCATAATCAATAATAAAATCCCTTTGTTCATTATCGGCAATATCAAAAGCTTCTTCCCAGTTTTCCTCACCTTCTCTATTGCCTTCAGCCCGTGCTGCTTTTATATTTTTCCATGCTTCGGATAAACGTTCATCAAATTCTCCTGATTTTTGTTGGTAAACAACAAATTCAAGGTGGGAGGCTGAACCGCTGATTTCAGGATTTCGAAAATCATCAATGTTGGCATTAAAATTAATACTGGCCTGTTCAACAAAAATTTCAGCAAAATTATTGTCTCCCTTAATGCTCAAATAATACATTTCAGGCAAGCTAATATTTCCCTTAAAAACAAAAGTATTGTTCTCAACGGTTGTTGAATCTAATTTGATCCATTCACCAGCTTCACGTTTGTACAGGAAAACAGTTTCTAAATAATCGCCCTCAATATTTCCATGAATAGAAAAACTATAATCTTGCTCAGGTTTATTTTGACATGAAATAATAATTCCCAATAATATTATTAATCCAACAAATTTTTTAATCATCATTTTATGAATTGAATATTAGCAACATATAAATTACTGCTGCAAAGGTAAAGGTGATTGTGTTATAAAATATCTGGAATAAATATAAATTGTTAAAAGTATGTTAATTGCATGGTGATTATTAAATACCGGTTGTGTTCAGATTGCCAAGGCTAACAGTAATTAACCTGTTTTGATCGGGATTATCGTCATTATACAGCCTGATTGTAACCTGCAGGTGCAAATTATAAACACTGATTGAAGTTTCTTTTGATTTAATTACACCTACTTTTAGAAGATCAGAATTGATGATCCCATATTTCCTGGAGGGTTCGTTTTCAAAAATTTCATCGTTATTCTCCAGGAATTTCAGGTTATAACTTTTACTGAATTCGAAAATATTAGCAATGTCTTCGAGAGTAATAATTTGTAAATTTTCAATACCATCAATATTGGTTGTAAACCATGTATGAACATGCTCATCAATTAAGCAACGATTCAGGTTATCTTTTGCAAGAATTCGGGCATTATTTATAATCCCACGTCCAAAATAATTATTGTTAAAAGTATAGATCTTGTCGTAAGTAATGGCATATCGCATACTGATGCCACCAATTATCCGCCGTAACTTTGGATAAAAATGGAAAGCATTGTATGCCCTCAATATAACAGCAAAATTGCTGGCAAATAATACGGATTGTAATGGATTGTCAAGCAATAGAAAACCTCCATCACCTGTGCTTATAAAGTTTTTTTCGAGGCGGTCAACGCTATATTTTTGGAAGATGAATTTATGATTCTGCTGGCATTGTTTAATGGTAGCTTCAAAAAGAATTTTGAAAAGAAAAGGGATGAGTGTTTGTTCAAACTCTCCATATGAACTGTATTGGTACATATCAATACCCAGAACCGATTTTCGTGTAATCTTGTCATAACTGATATATTTTCGGAGTTCAGTTTGCAGCTCCCTGTGGTCTGGAATAATATTGGTTTTGTCAAAAACAACCCGCTTATCCATATTTTCTAAAATGGAAGTAATGGTATCAACGTTTAGGGTTTTAAGGGTGCTTTTATATTTCATGTGTTTAAATTTATTTATGCTCATTTCATAACAAATGTTTAGTTTTTTATATTTCTGCCTTTCCACTGGTAATTACCAACAATGCCCAATGCTCCGGTAATGATAACATATATCGGATATAAAATAATCAAAGGAAAAGCATAAAACATCATTTTTCTTTGATTCACAAATTTAGTAATACCAAACAATATAGGAAGATCTATTAACATTTTAATAATCATGGAGATAACAATAGTTTTAAAAATTGCCGGAATAAATAGTGCTAGTATTATACCCAGAATAAGAAGTAAATTGGTTATATATACAG